>CBFDBW010000058.1:0-10463 GCA_965603145.1 uncultured Syntrophobacterales bacterium | reverse complement strand
CTCACTGCTTACCGTTTACCATTTACTTAAACTAATTACCTAATCAACGATTCGACTAATTGACAAATGAACAAATTGACTTAGATTGATATCTTAGAAAAATATCTTGCGTACGTGCGAAGGTCTAGCTAGAATCAATACCTGAGTGAAGTCCGGGAGGTCAATAATGGGAAATTGGACGGTCAAAAAGGTACCTATCACAGCCGCCAGTGAAGATGTAGAGGAGCGGGAAGGACGAATCGAGGGCCAAGGCTCAGTCATGCTGGACGATTGTCCTTTCAAACAGGAAGTCACAGACGAAACAGGCAAGGTGGTTCAAGTTGAGTGCGCCGACGACTCCGGAGTTAGAACTTGTGAGCCCGATGCCGAAGACTGTAAGCTCCAACAGTGGATGGATTCGGTTAAAGCCTTCATCCGTCAAATCGATGTCAGCGCCCTGTGAAATTGGCGGCGATGAACAACGGAGCCTGAATGATTGATAGAATGCGCGGGGCAGGAGCGTACAGCTCCCCCGCGTTTTTGGTCTAACCCACATAGGGCATAGGGAAATACAGCGGGCAGCGAGCAGCGGGCAGGTTGGTTAATTAGAAAATTAGCCAAAAAGATGAATTGTTTACCGCTTACTGCTCACGGCTCACCGCTTACCAACTAACGAATTAACAAATTCCTCGACCAGACCATTCGTAGAGAATTACCAGATGGGTATCACCCGAAGAAAGACACGACAAATCCACATTGGTCCAATACCGGTGGGCGGAAATGCCCCGGTGGTGGTACAGTCCATGTGTAACACGGATACTCGCGACATCCCCGCCACCCTTGAACAGATCAAGCGGTTGGCAGAGGTTGGTTGCGAGATCGTTCGGCTGGCAGTAATGGATGAAACGGCTGTTGAAGCCTTGAAGGCCATCAAACGGGAGGCGGTCACGCCCCTTATCGCCGATATTCACTTCGATCATCGCCTCGCCCTGGATGCTTTGAGGACAGGAGTGGATGGTCTGCGGATCAACCCTGGAAACATTGGTAGTGAGAAAGCCGTGGCCAAGGTAGTGCACGCTGCTGCTGAGCGCCAGGTGCCCATTCGCATTGGAGTAAACTCAGGGTCTCTTGACAAGGACCTTCTTCATCAATATGGGGCCCCAACCCCAGAAGCGATGGTTGAAAGCGCTCTTCGCCAAGTTCAGCTTCTTGAATCCCTGAAATTTCATGAAATCAAAATCTCACTGAAATCGTCCGACGTGATTACCATGGTAGAAGCTTACCGACTTCTGGCTGACAGAGTTTCTTATCCGCTTCATTTGGGTGTCACTGAAGCCGGAACTCTGATTTGTGGTTCGGTTAAGTCAGCCATTGGCATTGGCCTGCTGCTGGCTGAGGGTATCGGTGACACCATCCGAGTGTCCCTCACCAGTGATCCCATCAATGAAGTAAGGGCGGCCTACGAAATTCTGCGTGCCCTCAAGCTCAGGGAGCGAGGGATAGAACTCATTTCCTGCCCCACCTGTGGTCGTTGCGATATAGATATTATCGGCCTGACCCATGAAATTGAGGAACAGTTGTTACGGGTGAAAACTCCACTCAAGGTTGCTATTATGGGCTGTGTGGTCAACGGCCCCGGGGAGGCCAAGGAGGCCGATGTGGGGATAGCCGGTGGCCGGGGCCAGGGAATACTTTTCAAGAAGGGAGAAATAGTTGCGAAAATACCTGAGGCGGAGTTAAAGTCAAGATTACTGGAAGAGATCGCGTTAATGGTTGATGAAGAGATTGCGTAGGTCAGAGATCAGAAGTCAGGATGTATATTTCGGATTGCGGATTTCAAAAAAAGCAGAAAACAGAGATTCTCCTGTGGGAGCGGCTTTCAGCCGCGATTTTGCGGTTTGAAAGGTTTTAACGACTTCAACGGTTTCGACGAATTGACTAATCGACTAATCAACTATTTGACCAATTGAGGCGATGCGCATTGCAAGTGGGAGATTGACGGAGGAAGATAGCACCAATGAAAAAAGGCATTACCAAGCGGAGTGAAGATTTTTCCCGGTGGTATACGGATGTGATCATTAAAGCGCGATTGGCAGATTATTCACCGGTGAAGGGGTGCATGGTAATTCGTCCCAATGGCTATGCCCTCTGGGAGAAAATGCAGTCTTACCTCGACATGATGTTCAAGGAAACAGGCCATGAGAACGCCTACTTCCCGCTTTTGATTCCGGAGAGCTTTCTGGAGAAAGAGGCTGAACACGTGGAAGGATTTGCGCCCGAGTGTGCGGTGGTAACCCACGGTGGCGGCAAAAAACTGGAGGAACCACTTGTAATCCGGCCAACTTCAGAGACGATCATTTGGGCCATGTTCAAGAAATGGATTATGTCCTACCGGGATCTGCCTCTGCTGATCAACCAGTGGTGCAATGTCCTTCGTTGGGAGATGCGCACGAGACTGTTCCTGCGCACGACGGAATTTCTCTGGCAGGAAGGGCACACGGCCCATGCCACCGCAGAAGAGGCCGAAGAGGAGACTTTGCAGATGCTCAATGTTTACCAGACCTTTGCCCAAGAGTACGCTGCAATTCCAGTTATTCCCGGCCGAAAGAGCGAGCGGGAGAAGTTTGCCGGAGCCCTGCATACCTACACAATTGAAGCACTCATGCAGGATGGCAAGGCTTTGCAGGCAGGAACCTCGCATAATCTTGGACAGAATTTTGCCAGGGCTTTCGATGTCACCTTCCAGGATCAGAATGGGGAACAGCAGTTGGTTTATGCCACTAGTTGGGGGATGAGCACCCGGATGATCGGTGCTCTCATCATGACACATGGCGATGATCAGGGCCTGGTTTTGCCCCCCAAAATGGCACCGCTGTCGGTGGTCTTTATTCCTATATTTAAGGGCAAAGAGGGCCACGGGGAGATCCTGGAGTTCATTGACCAAATTGCGGCATCTCTGGATGGAGATATAACTCATCGAGTAGACGCCAGGGAGGAATACACTCCCGGGTGGAAATTCAACGAATGGGAGCGTGCCGGAGTTCCCATTCGAGTTGAAGTGGGTCCGAGGGATCTCAAGCAAGGAGAGGTGGTGGTAGTCCGTCGGGATACCCGGGAAAAGGTGAACCTGGCCAAGGATGGTGTGAAGGAAAGGATAAAAGAGTTACTGGATGAGATTCAAACTTCACTTTACCAACGGGCGCTCCGATTTCGTCAAGAAAACACCATGCGGCTTGACGATTACCAGACCTTTAAAGAAGTCGTGGCTGAGCAAGGAGGATTTCTCCACGCCCATTGGTGTGGCGACCCCAAATGTGAAGACCAGATTAAGCAGGATACCAAGGCTACCATTCGCTGCATTCCCATAGAGTCCGAGGATGAGGACGGGGTTTGCGTGCGCTGTGGCAAGCCTTCCGGAGAACGGATATACTTCGCTAAAGCATATTAACGCAAAGCGCATTCCGTTAATGGTTAATCGTTATTCGTTATTAGGGTAAAGAGGCGATCCAAAAGTTTTTGACGAATAACAGATAACGGATAACAAATAGCCAAATCGTAAAATATTATGATTCGTCTCAACGATATCGTCGATCAAGTTCTTACCTACCATCCAGAAGCAGATGTAAGTCTCATTGAAAAAGCATACGTCTATTCAGCCAAAGCGCATGCGGGACAGGTGCGCCTTTCCGGTGAGCCCTACCTTATGCATCCTCTGGAAGTAGCCGGCATTTTGGCAAAGATGAAACTGGACGTCTTCAGCATCGCATCTTCTCTGCTTCACGACACCCTCGAAGACACCGAAACCAATTTGGATGACCTTAATAGGCTATTTGGGGATGAAGTTAGCCAAATAGTTGACGGTGTAACCAAAATCGGCAGATTTGAGTTTGGCAGTTACGAAGAGCGCCAGGCTGAGAACATGCGCAAGATGATCCTGGCGATGGCCAGTGACATCCGGGTGATCCTTATTAAACTGGCCGACAGGCTTCACAACATGCGCACCCTCAATTTTCACGCCAAGGAAAAACAGCGGCTCATTGCTCAGGAGACTTTGGACATCTACGCGCCACTAGCTGGGAGGCTCGGTATTGACTGGATCAGGACCGAGTTGCAAGACCTTGCCTTTTCCTATCTTGATCCGGATATGTATGAGGAGGTTGTTGGTGGCCTGAAAAGGAATGAGGAGGAGCGCGAGCGTTATATCAAAGAAGTCAAGGGTATCATCCAGGAAAAGCTGGCGGGTTTCGGGTTGAAGGGGAAAGTGAATGGCCGGCCCAAGAACATCTTCAGCATATACAAGAAGATGGTCACCCAGAACCTGGATCTGGAGCACATCTATGACATCATAGCCTTTCGCATCATCCTGGAAACCATTCGCGATTGTTATGAGGCCCTGGGTGTGGTTCACTCGCTTTGGAAACCCATTCCTGGCCGCTTCAAAGATTACATAGGGATGCCCAAGGAAAACATGTACCAATCCCTTCATACCACAGTGATTGGTCCTTATGGTGAGCGGGTAGAAATTCAGATTCGGACCGATAACATGCATCGCATTGCTAATGAAGGCATTGCGGCACACTGGGTGTACAAGGAAGGGACAAGTGTTCCAGAAAGTGACAGCAGGCGTTTCGCCTGGCTTCGTCAGTTGCTGGAATGGCAACAAGACCTTCAGGATCCACGGGAATTTCTCGAGACAGTTCGGGTAGATCTATTCCCGGACGATGTCTACGTTTTTACCCCGAATGGGGACGTAAAACCCTTTCCCCGAGGTTCCACGCCGATAGATTTTGCCTATAGCGTCCATACCGAAGTAGGTCATCGTTGCACCGGGGCGAAGGTGAACGGCAAATTGGTGCCACTCAAATACGAGTTACGCAATGGCGACATCATTGAGATCATTACCTCGGCCAAACACGTGCCCAGTAAGGATTGGCTGAAGATCGTAAAGACTTCGCGGGCTCGGACACGAATTCGTCACTGGATCAAGACCGAGGAGCGTGAGCGGAGCATTGTTCTCGGCCGTGAAATTTGTGAGCGTGAATTCCGTAAGCACGGTCTCAACTTCGCCAAATACCTCCATTCCGACGAACTTCTCCAGGTGACCAAGGCGTTCTCTCTGCAGAAAATGGACGATCTTCTCGCCAGTATAGGGTACGGTAAGATATCCGCCTTGCAAGCCATCGGCAAACTCACAAGCTTGCTGGAGCCTGAGGAGAAAGCAGAAGAGGATTTTGTTGAAAGGGCAGAGCGCAGAGAGAGACCGAGACAGCCCGGCGGGGTGCTGGTGAAGGGTTTAGATGACATCATGGTGCGTTTTGCCAAGTGCTGCAATCCCTTGCCAGGTGATCAGATTGCCGGATACATTACTCGGGGTAGGGGAGTCTCGGTGCACCGAGAGGAGTGTGCGAGTTTAATGAGTAGTGGTTTTGAACGGCGCATCGAGGTGGATTGGGACCTTGAGGCGGAAGAGGTCCATCCTGTGGGATTGGCCGTGATTTGTGCCAACGTCAAGGGCATGTTGTCTGCTATCAGCGGCACTCTGAGTAATCAGGACATCAATATTTTACAGGCCAATGTTCGAACCCGGGTGGACAACCGCGCTGAATGCAAGTTTGTGGTGGAAGTGCGGGATATTACCCATTTACAGAGTGCGATGGCGGCAGTGCGCAAGATAAAAGACGTGATTGATGTGCAGCGCTCATCTGTCTTGGATGTGTAGTAAGGGAGGAGATTTCGGATTTGGGATTGCGGATTGCGGATTTCGGATTGGGGAATTGAGGGATTAAGACCTTGAGAAGTTTCAAGCTAATTTAGCAAATTAGAAATCCTACTCGGTCTAATTCCTGAATCCCTCAATTAGTATTTATGCAGGTTTGAGTATGCGTCCTGAACGCAAGCAACGGGTACATATCCGCATGTACCGAACAGCGCCATCCTGTACGGTGCGCACTCGTTGCAGGTTGGGATACCATCTTCTTTTTGTTTTGTTGTTGGCGTGGCTGACATTGTTGCCCGTTTGAGGGCGCTTACCGCATATCTGGCAAACTTTGGCCATTAGTTCCTACCTCCAATTAAAGCGGGCAGTCTACAATTCGTGTTCGCTCGCTATTTTCCAGCCCAAAGAATGGGAAGATTGTCGCTTTTTCCAGCAAGCGGTTTGTTTAACACATCCAGTCCCATTTGACAAGGGAAAAACCAAATTCCTATGTTGGATCGGCACATCCCACATCTGCAATCTAAGATCTGCAATCTACCCTATGCCCCATGCTCCATGCCCTATGCCTACCAAAATCCTCAATCACTCAATAATCACCGACGGGTCCTTTTTCTCCCGGCTGTCAATGGTCCCGATGTGGAAGGCCTTTTCAGCCATGCCGTGCAGCAGCTCGAGAGCACCTTCCAAATGTTTCGCAGGTAAAACCAAGACAAAGCCGATCCCATTGTTGAAAACCCTATACATTTCATGCTCGGAGATTTTACCGTGCTCCTGGAGAAAAGGAAAAATGCTCGGCACCTCCCAGCTGTCTTTACGCAGACGAGCTTGACAGGCGGAGGGTAGAATTCGAGGCAGGTTGTCGTAAAAACCACCGCCGGTAATGTGTGCCATCCCGGGAACCGAGAAATCTCGCGTGAGTACCTGGACGGCTTTAGTGTAAATACGGGTGGGCCGCAGGAGTTCATCAGCAACGCTGCAGCCGCATTCGGGAATGACATCGTCCGGCGAGAGACCGAGCTCCTGAAAAATGATGCGCCGCACTAATGAGTAGCCGTTGCTGTGCAGACCGTTTGAGGCGAGTCCGATGATTTGGTCGCCGACACTGATCTCTGAGCCATCAATAATGGAGTTCTTCTCGACGATGCCAACGGCAAAACCGGCGAGATCGTACTCATTCTCCCCGTAAAAATCAGGCATTTCGGCGGTTTCTCCGCCGATGAGCGAACACTTGGCCTGCCGGCACCCTGCGGCTATGCCGGAGATAATATCGGTTACCAGGTCGAGGTTCATGCGGCCAATGGACAGATAATCCAAAAAGAAAAGCGGCCTGGCTCCCTGGACCAGGATATCGTTAACACTCATGGCCACCAGGTCGATACCCACGGTATCGTGCCTGCTGGTCAGGAAAGCGACTTTGAGCTTGGTACCTATTCCGTCTGTGGAACTCACAAGAACTGGTTGCTTGTAGTCGAGCTGGCCGAGGGAATAGAGACTGCCGAATCCTCCCACATCGGTTATAACACTGGCGTGGAAGGTAGACTTAACGAAAGGCCTAATCCTGGCTACCAACTCGTTGGCAGCATCTAGGTCAACCCCTGCCTCTTTATACAGATCTGTGCGTTTCATCTGGACTCCCTCTGAGAGATCTATGCGCACATGTCCTGAGGGACGGTATTCACGTTAAGGTTAGACGATTCGAGCCTCCTGCGGCGGACGCACTCTAACGCGTTTTTCCCACGCGTCGCAAGCGCCTGCGCTGCGCGTCGGAGTAGGTCTGCAACGTTAGGGTTCATTCTAGAAGTGGTTTAGACAGGTGTCAATCGCTTTCGTGTGCGGAAAAACTTTTTGACAAGGGTTCCTGCTTACTGTATTTTTACGAAATCTCAATAGATAGGAGAGGTGACATGAATGAGAACCTGATAAAATTCAGCCGAATGCGCCGCCTGCCTCCTTATGTCTTTGCCCAGGTCAATGCACTGAAAATGAGGCTCAGACGAGAGGGTAGAGACATTGTTGATCTGGGTATGGGAAATCCTGATCTGCCGACCCCGCAGCACATTGTAGACAAATTGTTAGAGGCCTCCCAGAAACCTCAGAACCACCGTTACTCAGCTTCGCGAGGAATTACCAAACTGAGAGAGGCTATAGCCGGCTGGTACGGACGCCGATATGATGTGGACATCGATCCGGAAACAGAGGCCGTTGTGACTATCGGTGCCAAAGAGGGGTTGTCGCACCTGATACTCTCGCTGATCAGTCCAGGTGAAGTAGTATTTGCCCCGAATCCAACATATCCCATTCATCCTTACTCGGTGATCATAGCCGGCGGGGATTTGCGCAGTATTCCCATCGAAAAAGATCGGGACTTTTTTGAAGATCTCCAGACTGCCTTCAAACAGACCTGGCCTCAGCCCAAGATATTAATAATCTCATTTCCTCATAACCCCACCACTGCGGTTGTTGACCTGGACTTCTTTCAAAAAGTCTGTGACTTCGCCAGGGAACACGAAATCATCGTGGTGCACGATCTGGCATATGCCGATTTGGTATTCGACGAGGAAATGGCTCCCAGCTTTCTCCAGGTGGAAGGGGCTAAGGATATCGGAGTCGAGTTTTTTTCCTTGTCAAAGAGCTATTCCATGCCGGGATGGAGGGTTGGTTTCTGTGTTGGAAACGTTGAAATCATTTCAGCGCTTACCCGGATCAAGAGCTATCTAGATTATGGTATCTTTCAGCCCATCCAGATTGCTTCCATTATCGCACTCAATTCCGATCAGTCCTGCGTCAAGGAAATCGTCGATACCTACCGCTCTCGACGTGACGTTCTGGTGGATGGATTGAATCGAGTTGGCTGGCCTACTGACAAGCCCAAGGGCACCATGTTTGTCTGGTCGAAGATACCAGAACAGTATATTGACATGGGCTCAGTGGAGTTTGCCAAGTTTTTGATACGTGAGGCCGAGGTTGCCGTCGCTCCAGGGCGAGGTTTTGGTGAATATGGTGATGACTACGTGCGTTTCGCTCTGGTGGAGAATGAAGAACGGACCCGACAGGCTATCCGTGGTATGCGCCGCGTTCTGCGCTGATGATAAGCGCCTTAAACAACCTTAAGTACTTTCTTCAAGTAAAGACACCAGAAGGGGCCGGAAGTCCACTTTCTGGTGTCTTTTTGATCTAGCCCGGAATTTCATGAATTACTTGCTGCGACCACGGATATGGCCGTCCTTCCTGGCGTCTTCGGGTGTTCCTTCGACGGGCTCAGGACAGGCTCACCCTGCGACGTACCGTTCAGGTACGGAAACCAATCCCGCGGTACCGCGGGACGGTTGCCCGGTGGCACGCCCATCCTCTTCGCGCTCGCTCCGCTCCGCTCAATCCCGCAAGCGGGTTCCCAGTTTCGTGGTCTCGCGACAGCAATGCATAAAATATCCGGGCTAGCGATGGTGCAGAGCGCTCGCAAGATAGCAATAAAGCCGAAAGCAATGTATGGGGAAAGCATATGAAGGAAATACAAGTGGGCTTGATCGGACTAGGAACGGTGGGCTGTGGTCTTGTCAAGGTTCTTGAAGACAACAGTGAGATGCTCAAGGAGCGTTTGGGTGTGCCGCTCAGGCTAAAAAGAGTGGTGGACATAGACCTGGAGAGCCCCAGGCCGGTCTCCCTTCCTCGGAAGATCCTCTCCACCCAGGTGGAAGACATACTGGCGGATGAGGAAATCCGGATTGTTGTTGAGTTGATCGGGGGAATGGAACCAGCCAAGACCTTTCTCTTGGAGGCCATGAAACGCGGCAAGCATGTGGTCACTGCCAACAAAGCTCTATTGGCTGTGCATGGTAATGAGCTTTTTGCGGCGGCCCGGGAGCATCGGGTCAATATCGCTTTTGAAGCAGCCGTTGGCGGGGGTATTCCCCTCATACGCACCTTACGTGAGGGGCTGGTAGCCAATCGCATAGGCCACATTTACGGTATTCTCAATGGCACCGCCAATTACATCCTCACCCGAATGGCTCGTGAGGGTACCGTCTTTGCCGAGGCACTCAAGGAAGCCCAGGCACAAGGCATTGCTGAAGCAGACCCAGGTCTTGACGTGGAGGGAGTGGACGCAGCGCACAAAATTGCCGTTCTCAGTTCCCTGGCATACTGTTGCGAAATAGATTTTAATCAGATCCATATAGAGGGTATTTCCCAGATTGACCCGTCTGACATTCAATTTGCCAAAGATTTTGGCTATCAAATAAAACTCCTGGCCATCTCACGCAGTGACGGCGAGAGGATAGAAGTCAGAGTACATCCGACCATGATTCCCCAGGAGCACATGTTGGCCAAGGTTGAGGGGGCTTACAATGCTATCCATATCTCCGGTGATGCCGTTGGTGACGTCATGTTATATGGCCTGGGTGCCGGAATGATGCCCACCGGCAGTGCCGTGGCCAGCGATCTGGTTGATCTGGGACGAGATCTTCTGGTGGGAAGCGGTGTGAGAATACCACCCCTGGCTTGTGAAGGGGAGGCGGTGGTGCGACGCCAAATCAAACCAATGGATGAGCTGGTTATCAATTACTATTTCAAATTTTCTGCGGTTGATCAGCCCGGGGTACTGTCAAAGATTTCAGGCATACTAGGCAACCACGATATCAGTATTGCATCAGTGATTCAGAAAGGTAGACAGGTAAGGGGTTCAGTGCCGCTGGTGATGATGACTCATGAGGCAAGAGAGCGTGATGTGCGTCTGGCCCTGGCTGAAATTGGTGACCTTAAGGTGGTAACT
>CBFDBW010000057.1:0-10603 GCA_965603145.1 uncultured Syntrophobacterales bacterium | reverse complement strand
CCAACACCGAGATAGCCCTTCAGGCTGGCAAGGACATCTTCGTTGAAAATTTCGCCGACCAACCCCATGCCCTTATGATGGCGCATTAGTCGACCATCGCCGACGCTGATGCCGGCACTCTCTTGGCCACGATGCTGAAGGGCATAGAGACCGAAATAGGTAAGACGGGCGGTGTCCTCGTGCCCATAAATGGCGAAGATGCCGCACTCTTCCTTTGGTCGGCCGTCAGGAATAATGATGGGGTGCGAGTGGTTGCTCAAAGTAAGTTCCTAAAATGTCTAAAATGCCTAAAGTGAGCTAAAGTGTACTAAAATTCTTAAAATACACTAAAATCTCAAATCCTCAATCCGAAATCCTCAAACCAAAATCGCAAATCCCAAGCACCAAACCGGGGCCCACCCAGAGGGTGGGGACTCCGAAGGAGAAATCTCAGGGTTTCAGGTGTCGGGTGTCAGGTGTGATTCAGGTACCAGGTGTCAGTAGGAAAAAACACAAAGATAAAAATTCAAACCTTAATACTCATACCCGAACACTGAAACCTCCAGGCGTGCTGAAACCTGAACACTGAAACCTGAAACCTTAGTCATTGTGATTTGTAATTTCCTTGCTTCAATCTACAATCCCTCAACATCGCTCTCGTGATATTCCTGAATCGACCTAACCTCCAACTCGCCGCTACACAGAGCAGCGATGGCCTGGGCAAAAGCTCTGGCACCGGCAATGGTCGTGGCGTATGGGAGATTATAAACCAAGGTGGCCCGCCGAATCAAATAGGCGTCGGAGGCCGTTTTTCTTCCAGTGCTGGTATTGATGACCAGGTTGATTTCCTCGTTCTTGATATGGTCTATTACATGAGGGCGTCCCTCACTCAATTTTGCCACCATACGGTTGGGCACTCCATGCTTTGTCAGGAAATCGGAGGTCCCCTGGGTAGCATAGATTCCAAAGTCTATCTGGGCGAAGTCCCTGGCAACGGCAAGAATGGCCTGCTTGTCCTGGTCACGGACGCTAATAAATACATTCCCATTCAAGGGTAGAGAATACCCGGCCGCCAGTTGGGCTTTGGCGAAGGCCATACCAAAGGTCCTGCCAATTCCCATTACCTCGCCGGTGGATTTCATTTCCGGGCCTAACAGGATATCTACGTCTGGGAAACGGATGAAAGGAAATACCGACTCTTTGACCGCAAGGTGAGCAGGTTCCACCTCTCGGGTAAAGCCAAGTTCGGATAGGGTCTTCCCCAGCATAATCTTGGTGGCGAGCTTGGCAAGAGGCACACCAATGGCCTTACTTACAAAAGGCGCCGAGCGAGAGGCCCTGGGGTTTACCTCCAGCACGTAAATTAAATTCTCTTTAACTGCGTATTGTATATTCATAAGGCCCACCACCCCTAATTCCTGCGCCAGAGCTTTTGTCTGAACCTTGATCTCCTGAATGAGTTCCTGGGAAATACTGATGGGAGGGAGCACGCAGGCGCTGTCACCAGAGTGAATCCCTGCCTCCTCAATGTGCTCCATGATGCCGCCAATCACCGTGGCTGTACCGTCGGAAATGGCATCCACATCTATTTCTATAGCGTCCCGGAGAAATTGATCCACCAAGATGGGATGGCCAGAAGAAACATGGACCGCCTTATGAATGAAGGCTTCCAGTTGTTCTTGTTCGTATACGATTTCCATAGCCCGGCCACCCAAAACGTAGGATGGCCGGACCAAAACCGGGTAGCCAATCTTGGCAGCTGCTTCTAGAGCTTCAGAGGCGCTAGCGGCAATGGCATTTTTCGGCTGTCTCAGCCCGAGTTTCTTTATGAGGGCTTGGAAACGCTCCCGGTCCTCGGCCCTATCGATACTGTCAGGGGTTGTACCGATAATGGGGGCACCAGCCTTTGCCAGAGGAACGGCGAGGTTCAACGGCGTCTGACCACCGAACTGGACAATGAGGCCGTCCGGTGACTCCCTCTCAATTATGTGAAGAACGTCCTCGTAGGTGAGAGGCTCGAAGTACAGTTTGTCTGAAGTGTCATAGTCGGTACTTACCGTTTCAGGATTGGAATTTACCATGATCGACTGCACCCCCTCCTCACGCAGGGCAAAGGAGGCGTGGACACAGCAGTAATCAAATTCGATACCCTGACCGATGCGGTTGGGGCCGCCCCCCAGGATCATCACTTTGCGTACCTCGTCGGGCCGTGATTCATCCTCGGACTCATAAGTGGAATAGTAGTAAGGGGTATACGCTTCGAATTCAGCTGCACAGGTATCCACCAACTTGTAAACTGGAACGATATCAGCCTGGGTTCGACGTTCGCGGATGGTATCGTCATCCGTTCCCGTAAGTTCCGCCAAGCGACGGTCGGAAAATCCGTATGCCTTGGACTGTCGCAAGAGGTCATCGCTCAAGGGCTGCTGGCGCAGGTGAGTCTCAAAATTCAGAATTTGCTCGATGTTGTAGAGGAACCAGGGGTCGATTTTGGTAAGTTGTTGGATTTCTTCCAGTTCTATTCCTGCCTCCATGGCCGCGGTAAGATAAAAGAGCCTTTCTGAGTTGGGCTCGCGCAGCTTTTGGCGAATAAGACCCTGGTATTCCGGGTTTTTGAGAGACTCGGGAAATAGACCGCTGTTCATGGAAAAACGGCCGATTTCCAAGGAGCGTATTGCTTTCTGTAGGGCTTCCTTAAAGGTACGGCCGATGGCCATGGTCTCGCCCACCGATTTCATTGTTGTGGTAAGGGAATCAGGAGTTTGAGAGAATTTTTCGAAAGTCCAGCGGGGGATTTTTACCACGCAATAGTCAATGGCGGGTTCGAACGAGGCCCGCGTTTCTCGAGTGATATCGTTGGCGATCTCATCCAGGCTGTAACCAACAGCAAGTTTTGCGGCAATTTTGGCGATGGGGAAGCCGGTGGCTTTGGAGGCCAGGGCGGAGGAGCGTGATACCCGGGGGTTCATTTCTATGATAACCATCTCGCCGTCTTCGGGGTTGATGGCAAATTGAATGTTTGAACCGCCGGTTTCCACGCCGATTTCTCTGATCACATCGATGGATGCGTCCCGCATCGCTTGATATTCACAGTCGGTTAACGTCTGAGCCGGAGCCACGGTGATGCTGTCACCGGTGTGGATACCCATGGGATCGAAATTCTCGATGGAGCAGATGATAACCACATTGTCCATGTGGTCTCTCATCACCTCCAGTTCGAATTCCTTCCACCCCAAAACAGATTCTTCCAGCATGATGGTGCGGTTCATACTGGCGTCCAGGCCCGCGAGGGCCATATTTTCCAAATCTTCCCGGTTGTAGACCACACCGCCCCCAGTGCCTCCAAGGGTGAAGGAGGGTCGAATAATCAAGGGAAAACCGATCTCTTCTGCCACCTGGCGGACTTGTTCCATGGAGCGGGCAATTCCACTGACAGGTACCCGCAAACCTATCTTCTCCATGGCAGCCCGGAAAAGCTCGCGATCCTCCCCCTTTTTGATCACCGGCAGGGAGGCGCCGATTACCTCCACCCCGTAGCGCTCCAGAGCTCCCATCTCACCCACTGCCACCGCCACGTTTAAGGCTGTCTGACCTCCCAGAGTGGGAAGCAACGCCTGGGGTCTTTCCCGCTCAATGACTTTGGCCACACATTCGGGAGTGATAGGTTCAATATAGGTGCGCTGAGCCGTCTCGGGGTCGGTCATTATGGTGGCGGGATTGCTGTTGATGAGAACGATCTCGAAACCCTCTTCCCGCAGGGCTTTGCATGCCTGGGTGCCCGAATAGTCAAATTCACAGGCCTGACTGATGATGATTGGTCCTGAACCGATGATGAGGATTTTTTGAATATCTGTTCTTTTAGGCATAGACTTGGTTAAACTGAGGTTAGTTCTTTATGACTCCCTTGAGTGAATTAATACCCCGCCAATCTCCGAAGGTTGCGACGCGGCGAGACGGAGACACGGTGAGACGGCGAAAAATCATGCGGCTCCTGAATCCCTTTCATCTTTGCCTTCTCCAGGCGCCATTGCTCAGCTACCATTAATCAATTTCCCCGTGTCCCCGCGTCATCTTGCACCGCGTCTCCCCGTCCAGAATTACGGAACATTACCAACTTTTTCTCTGCATAAGGGTAAGGAAGTCATCGAAGAGATAAGTCGCGTCATGGGGCCCGGGTGAGGCCTCCGGGTGATATTGGACCGAATAGATGGGCAGTTTCCGGTGCCGCATACCTTCAAGAGTCTGGTCATTGAGGTTAATGTGGGTGAGTTCCACATCTTTACCCTTGATTGAATTGATATCCACACAGAAGCCATGGTTCTGCGAGGTGATTTCCACCTTGCCGGTGAGCAGGTCCTTCACCGGCTGGTTGCTACCCCGGTGACCGAACTTGAGCTTGAAGGTTGTGCCGCCCATGGCTAATCCTAAGAGCTGGTGGCCCAAACAGATGCCGAAAATGGGGAGTTCAGGCAAAAGAAGGCCAACCGTGTTGATGGCGTAGGTAACGGCTGCAGGATCTCCCGGGCCGTTGGACAGAAACAGGCCGTCCGGCTCAAGGGCCAGGATATCGGCTGGCTCAGCCTGGGCTGGTAGGACGATGGTGTGGCAGTCGCGGCCAGCCAGATGGCGGAGGATGTTGTATTTGATGCCGTAATCCAGGGCTACAACTTTGTAGGGGTGACTGCGGTCTGGCCAGACATCGACTGCGGTGATCCCGGACTTCCAGTCGAGCGGCCGCCTCTCTCCATCCCAGAGGAAAGGAGATGGGGTGGTGACTTTTTCAACCATGTCACGACCCACCAAGCCGGGATAACCTTGCACCCTCTGCAACAGTTCCTCAGGATCTCTATCCCCCGTTGCAATAATGCCCTTCATGGCACCCGCGGTGCGAATGTGTTTCGTCAGGGCCCTGGTGTCAATGCCCTCAATGCCTAGGACTTGCCCCTCATCCAAGAACTCCTTGAGGCTCTTCTGGCTTCGCCAATTGCTGGGATAGGGCAGGTACTCGCGGACTATGAACCCTTCAACTTGAATTGCTGCCGATTCCATATCTTCATCGTTAATCCCATAATTACCAATGAGGGGATAGGTCATGGACACTATCTGGCCCTTGTAAGATGGGTCGGTAAGCACTTCCTGGTAACCCGTCATGGCAGTATTGAAGACCACTTCACCCATGGTCTCTCCCTGGCCGGCGAAGGTCTGCCCATAAAATGTCCTGCCGTCCTCCAAAACCAGGGTGGCGCGGGGTTGGTTGAAACTTGCCATGGTGTAACGTTACCTCAGTACTTTATTCAAAATCGAAAACCTGGTCCTCAGGGCCAGGTTAATGTTCAATGGCTTTGCCGGTAAAGATTGCGAGCTGTTTTGGAGTACTGGAGTATTGGAGTGTTGGAAAAAGCGAAAGCCCGTATTTCAACTTGAATGAGTCCTTTCATTGCTCCATTAATCCACCACTCCATCACTCCAGCAGACTGCCGCAAGGGGAAAAGACTTTTGAAGCCCCCTCAGGGGGCAGCCCAAAGCCGGGTTCTTTGGGCCCGGATTATTTGCTTGCTGTCCGAAGACCGGGCTCACGAGTCACTCAACATAATCGGTTTGATAAGGTAAGGCAAGCATTTTAGACGGGCAAAAAAACCTTTTCAGTGGGGCTAATTTCCACCCATTCAAAGACAGCTGCACTGCAAAGAATCTTAGCCCGGATATTTCATGAATCACTTGCTGCGACCACGGATATGGCTGTCCTTCCTGGCGTCCTCGGGTGTCGGCCCCTGCGACGTACCGTTCAAGTACGCCTCGGAACCAATCCCGCGATACCGCGGGACGAGTTGCCCGGTGGCACGTCCATCTTCGTGGTCTCGCGACAGCAATTCATGAAATATCCGGGCTAGGGATGAAGGTTGGTCTTGCCGGTACTATTGTTCCATGATTTTTCTGACTCGGGCGAGATCTTCAGGCGTGTCTACACTTACGGAATCATGAGGGGTGATGACCACAGATATGCGGAAGCCGTGCTCCAAAGCGCGAAGTTGTTCTAGCTTTTCCTGCCTTTCCAGAACACCCGGGGAAAGCTTGGTAAACTCCTGCAAAAAGCCATTGCGGTATCCGTAGAAGCCGAGGTGTTTATAGTACTGCGGTGCAGACGATGCCTCACGAGGGGTTGGAATTGGGGCTCGGGAAAAATAGAGAGCTCGGCCTTCAGAGTCAAAAACGACTTTGACAACTGCTGGATCATGGAAATCATTGCTATCATTGCCAGGGTGTGCCAGGGTGGCCATGTCCACCTCACCCTTCGCTTTAAGAGTATCGACAAGACTGTCAATCATTTCAGTCCGGAGCAGGGGTTCATCCCCCTGAATATTCACCACAATGGTATGGTCAGAAAGCCTCAATTGGCGAACTGCCTCAGCAACCCGATCCGTGCCGCTCTTATGATCACCCGAAGTCATGAGTACTTCTCCACCAAAGCGGGCAACCGCCTTCTGAATGCGTGAGTCATCCGTGGCCAGCACCAGTCGTTGAAGGCTGGCCGCTCTGGCGGCACGCTCGTAAACGTGTTGAATCATGGGGCGGTCCTGGATCAAAGCCAATGGCTTACCAGGTAAGCGCTTTGAATCGTAACGGGCCGGAATAATACCCACTGCTTCAACCACTTGACGCTCCTGAAATCAAGACGGCATAAATATGCGGCCAAAGGTCTGCAACATCAGGGTAGAGATTAAACCACAGAGATCACCAAGAGTACAAAGAAAAATGTAATACGTCCTTGGAACTGATACCAAAGATCTGTTTCACCTCCACATTCTTACGTTACTGACCGCCGGATGTTGCCTAATGGTAAGAATCTAAACAATTTTTCTCAGTTTAGCCTCCGCGGCATATCCCCGTTTATACTTGACATCAACAGCTACATGGGTAAAATTAGGGGCAGCGTCGAACGCTACGTTTTCCCAATGGGGATTCGCTAAAGCATTCCCTCTGTAGAAACGCTAAGATACCAATCACCTATCACTAATGCGAAAAAGGCCCTGATGGAAGGAGGTGAGACCGCTAATTCATGGGGTCAACTAGTGTTCTATTCGACCAACCTCAAGAGATAGGAGAAATCTTATGAAGAGAATTGGCTTACTTACTCTAATCGCAACCATTTGTCTGGCGCTCGGCCTCATGGTGAGCCCAACTCCAGTTGTGGCCAAGACCACCTTCGTCACCATTGGAACCGGCGGTATCACTGGAGTCTATTATCCCACCGGCGGCGCCATTGCCAGAATCGTCAACAAGAAAAGAAAGGTCTACGGTATTCGCTGCACCGTGGAATCCACTGGTGGATCGGTCTTTAACGTCAATGCGGTTATGTCCGGTGACCTGGAATTTGGCGTGGTCCAGTCCGACCGCCAGTACCAGGCCATGAAAGGGCTGGCTGAGTGGAAGGAGAAAGGCCCCCAAAAAGATCTCCGGGCCGTATTCACCATCCATCCGGAATCCATAACCCTGGTGGCCGCAGATGATGCCGGAATCAAATCCATCAATGACCTCAGGGGTAAAAGGGTTAACATCGGCAACCCCGGCTCCGGTCAGCGACAAAACTCCATTGATGGCTTGGATAATGCCGGTATCAACTACGACAAAGACCTGAAGGCAGAGGGGGTCAAGGCAGCTGAGGCTCCCGGTTTGCTCCAGGACGGCCGCATCGATGCCTTCTTTTACACCGTGGGTCACCCCAGCGGCGCCATCAAAGAGGCCACCGCCGGCAGGAGGAAGGTCCATTTTGTCCCCATCACCGGGGTGGATAAACTCCTGAAAAAGTATCCCTACTACGCCAAGGCATTCATCCCGATCAAACTCTACCCTGGTGCCACCAACACCAAAGACGTGGAGACTTTTGGTGTGAAGGCCACCTTCGTCACCTCGGCTAAGGTGCCTGATCGGGTGGTTTACGCTATCACCAAGGAGGTTTTCGACAATTTCGAAGCCTTCAAAAAGCTGCATCCGGCCTACCAGGTTCTGACCAAGCAAAATATGCTTGAAGGTATGTCGGCCCCAATTCACCCGGGTGCCATGAAATACTACAAAGAGGCTGGTTTGATGTAGAACCGGCACGCATTCAAACAGGCGGCGGGACATTCCCGCCGCCTGTCGTTTCAAATTTTCAAATTTCACACCCATCAGGTGGATTCTCAGTTTCGAATGTTGGGGTAATGGAATACTGGAATGATGGATGTGGCGGGAAACGCCCTATCAGTTTGATTTACCCCTCTTTTGATCCCATTATTCCAATAATCCAATATTCCAATCTACCCATAATGCACCAGTTAGGATAAGAATCGGACAGCTTTGAAAGGTTGTTTTGCCCCAATGACTGAACCCGGATATTTTATGAATCACTTGCTGCGACCACGGATATGGCCGTCCTTCCTGGCGTCCTCGGGTGTCGGCCCCTGCGACGTACCGTTCAGGTACGCCTCGGAACCAACACCCTGCGGTTGCCCGGTGGCACGCCCATCTTTGTGGTCTCGCGACAGCAATTCATGAAACATCCGGGTTAAAGAACCCTCAAAACGTCAGGTGATCCAATGAGTGACATTGAAAAACACGAAAAGGAAGAGGGGCTTGAACTGGCAAGGAAGTTGGCCGAAGAGGAAGAAGGGGTCGGTAGGCTACCAAGCGGACCTTCCAAGTACGTCATTCCCACCATTGCCGTAATCTGGTCATTTTTTCAGTTGTCCATCGCCAGTTGGCTCATTCTGGATACGGTATACATCAGGGCCATCCACCTTGGTTTTGCCCTGCTGATTGTTTTTTTGAACTATCCTTTTCTCAAGAAAACACGTTTTGGCCTCAAATTCCTCTCTGCCACCGACAAGATTCCTGTCCTGGACTATGTAATCGGCATCATTGCCGCCATTTCAGCCATATATATTATGGTTGACTTTGGTGGAATCATCGAGCGCTACGGTGCCCCTAACACCCGTGATGTTGTTTTCGGCATGGCCCTGACGATCCTGCTCTTGGAGGCCTCGCGTCGCGTGATCGGCCCGGCGCTTCCTGCCATTGCCACCGCCTTTATCGCCTACTCCTTTTTGGGGCCCCATATGCCTGACCTCATTGCCTTCAAGGGTGTTTCCTTGGATCGATTTATTGGCCAGATGACCATGTCCACCGAAGGCATCTACGGTATCCCCTTGGATGTTTCGGCCACCATTGTTTTCCTGTTTGTTCTCTTTGGGGCCATGCTGGACAAGGCGGGGGCTGGCAGGTATTTTATCAATCTGGCCTTGGGTCTTCTGGGGGGCTTCAAGGGCGGGCCGGCCAAGGCTGCCATTGTGGGCAGCGGGCTGACCGGCCTGGTATCCGGCTCGAGCATCGCCAATATCGTTACCACCGGCACTTTCACCATACCCTTGATGAAAAAGGTGGGATATCCTGCCACGAATGCTGCCGCGGTGGAGGTGGCGGCCAGCACCGACGGTCAGCTCGCCCCCCCCATTATGGGAGCGGCGGCCTTCATTATTGCCGAGTATGTCAATGTGCCCTACCTCGAGGTGATCAAGGCAGCAGCAGTCCCTGCCTTTGCCTCCTACGCGGCTCTCTTTTACATCACCCACATCGAGGCCTCCAAGCTGGGCTTAAAGGGCATACCGCGGGCAGAATTGCCGCCATTTTTTAAAACGCTAATTGGCGGCGCCCACTACCTCATTCCCATGGTACTGCTGCTCTATGAATTGATAGTAGTGCGGCACTCACCCGAGCTGGCCGCCTTTCATGCCATCTGGGCCATGGCTGCGGTTATGCTTTTTCAGAATCCGGTTAAAGCCTATTTCAACAAGGAACCCATTGGCGCGGCCTTCAAGCAGAGTGTGGTTGATATCTTTGCATCGCTGGCAGCGGGTGGCAGGAATATGGTTTCCGTGGCCCTGGCCACGGCCGCCGCCGGCATCATCGTCGGGGTGGTGGCCATGGGTCTGGGTGGGCTCATCACCCAGATCATCGATACCCTCTCCGGGGGCAACATCTATCTGCTGCTGATCATCGCGGCCCTTGCCAGCCTGGTCATCGGTATGGGCCTGCCCACCACCGCCACCTACATTGTTATGGCCTCACTCACAGCACCGGCTATTGTTGAGATCGGCGGCATGTACGATTTTATCGTGCCGTTGATGGCTGCTCATCTGTTTTGTTTCTATTTCGGCATTCTGGCTGACGACACGCCGCCTGTGGGTCTGGCTGCCTACGCGGCCGCCGCCATCGCCAAATCGGACCCCATCGCTACGGGCATTCAGGGGTTCATGTACGATATCCGCACGGCCATTTTGCCTTTCATGTTCATTTTCAACAGTGATCTTATCTTGCACAACATCACGAGCTGGCCGGCAGGGCTGCTGATCTTTGCCATGGCCTGCATGGGCAATTTCGCTTTCGCCTCGGCCACGCAAGGGTGGTTAGTGGCAAAAAACAGGTTTTACGAATTACCCTTTTTGTTGGCTGCCACCTTCATCTTGATGCGGCCGGATGCAATTGCCAGTTGGCTTGGAGTTGCCCATGAGCAGCGTTTCTGGATGTACCTCATAGGCCTTGCTGTTTTTGGAGTGATCTTCCTGATGCAATGGCCGAGGAGGCCGCGAGA
>CBFDBW010000056.1:0-10665 GCA_965603145.1 uncultured Syntrophobacterales bacterium | reverse complement strand
TAGCTATATCAATACCGCAGGCACCTCTTCTTCCCTCGGTGAGGTCACACTTACCATAGGTACAGAAGCAACACAAATCACAGAATGGCGCGTAAAAAGGCGCATACGTTTTCAATAACCTCATGTCCCACTGTCTGAGATCAGGCATCTCTGGCATAGGGGTGGGACCTACTGGCTCCCATGGCAGCTCAGCCTTGATACGCTCATGAATCTCCTCTAATTTTTTTGATAACTTTTTTTCCGCTACTGCCATCTTTACTTTACCTCCGTTGTTTTCTTTATTAAACTCAAGGTCTCGGGATGTCGCAAGACAAGGATATTTGCCCCAGCCAGTAGAAGCGATAGTGCTGTTATTCCTTCCCAGAGCAATCCTTGTTCCTTGTCTTCCTTAGCCTGTTTTGTTTTCCAGCACTCTCCTCCTAGGTCAGCGATAATGGGCATCATTGTCATATTATCCTTGGTGATTATCCCAATCTGCTTCACCCTTTCCATCAGAGAAAAGCTGTATTCCATACCATAGCCTAATGCTGCGGATTCAGGATCGATAACTATCTTTTCAGCGGGGAAAAACTTGCAAAGTTTTACATTTAGTTCCTTTAGCAAATTGATGTCCAGAGGACTTAGAGCGCTAGCATTGTGTCCGTGGTCTAAGAGCGCCCTCCCTACAATCTCATAGTTTTCCTTTTGAACCGGTCCTATAAGGAGATTCATACCATCGCAAGCCTCGGCAACTTTGGGCAGGACCTCGGCATCTTTCTTATCATCCCCGGAGCCATAAATAATTAGGGGAATGTTTATAGCCTCGGCCACCCTTTTTGCCATGGCTGCTGCCCCGTCCGCAGAACTATCCTTCACTGCCGGATCGGTGCTTACAAGACGAAGAAACACTGCATCTGCGCCAAGTTCCTGGCATTTCTTAGCCCATTTTACTGAGTCTCCTAGCACATCTTTGAAAGGCTGAATGAGGTGTTCCGGCCAATCCTGAGGTTCCATATCAAGGACTTCCAGGGCATACTTTACGGGATTAGGATTTGATCCCTGGTCAAAGAAATGAAGGGGGAGGATATTCTCCCCCCCAATCTTTAAGCTCTTCCTTCCTTTTCCAATAGTTACCTCTCTAACTACCCCAGTATATGCTTCAACTGGTGCTTTATATTCCATATCTTGCCCCTCCTTAACTTTCCAGCCAGGCATCGGAGTACAAGGTCTCTCCCATGAGAACCTTAGCTGTCTTAACATACTCGAGTTCTCTTTGAGGTAGGACGGAGAGATCTATATCCTCCCCGTCCATGGTCTTATGAATAAGCTCGACAATTTCCGGTATCTCTCTCCTAGTCAAGCTCATAAGTTCCTTATCCAAAGGATCAGCGATAGCAGAATAAAGCTTATTCTTCTCCAGCATAACCAGATAGGTGCGGTTCAAAAGCGGCCTGAGTTCACCGGGCACTCCGTTAGATATATTGGAAAGCCCCACTGTGGATTTAACTCCGGGCAAAACATCCTCAAGTATCTTCATAAATTCCAGGCAGGCTACGGCAAACCTCTGCCCCTCACCAGCGGTACTCACGGGGAGAATTATGGGGTCAACCCAGATGTCTTCGTTGGGAATTCCCAATTCATTGGCATAGGTCACCGTGTCCATAATACTCTCTACCTTGGACTCAACATCGGGAGGCATCCCCTTATCCGTCATCACCGAAATCACCACATCGCAGTTATATTTTCGGGCTAACGGAAGCATTTGTTCTTTGGAGTCAGCCTTCCCTGAAGCAGAGTTGAGCAAAGGTCTTTTCTGGCAAGCTTTTAGACCTGCCTCCATAGCTACAGGATTCATAGTATCTATGGATAAAGGTAAATCCGCAACTTCTTGAACAGTGCTGACAAGCCACTGTATATTTTCTTCAGGGTCTTTCCTCATAGGGCCAACATTCAAATCAATGTAATCGGCCCCAGCTTCAGCTTGGGCTTTAGCTAAATCCTGGATTACTTTGGCGTCTCTTTCCCTTATCGCTGTGGAAACTGCCTGAGCTATTACATGTATGTTTTCACCTATGATAACCGTATTCGAACACCTCCGGTTTATCAGTGCAGCATCCTGAGTAAACCAACGCACTATAGCAAGAAAAGGTCGTTTTGTCAAAAATTCCTTCCTCCAGAGAAAAGAATAGGCGATAATCAACGCTAATGTCGCCGCTTTGCTATGATTTTTACGAATGTTGGGGAGCAGATCGACAGCAAAATTCTGGCAATTGCCTCAGACTCCCGACTGGTTAGGACAGCAAGCTTAAATGGCTAAGGATTATTATGGGATTTTAGGCCTACCAAGAAACGCCTCGGATGCAGAAATCAAGAAGGCCTATCGGAAACTGGCCATGCAATATCATCCCGATCGCAATCCCGGGAAAGAAAAATGGGCTAATGAGAAATTCAAGGAGATAAACGAGGCTTACGGGGTCCTTGGTGACCCTCAAAAAAGAAAGCAGTACGACCAATTTGGCACTGTAGGCGAAATAGGCGACGTCTTTAGTAGTCCTTTCACCCGAACCACTTTCGAGGAAATGATGAAGGACTTCGGCGGGGCTGGCTTGAGATTTGATTTCCTTGACGACATATTTGGCGATTCCTTGAACGGCAGAGGCTCTTCTTTCTCCTTTAGAAGCTTCAGTGGCAGGCCTGCCGGAGTGAGATTTCAAATCTGGCCGGGCCAGAAATCAACCTAGATGAAATATTTGGCCAGGCTCGAAGAACTCAGGATGTGCGCTATGAGCTCACAATTAGCCAGCAAGAGGCTTTGCAGGGGGTGAGGAAGATATTAAAAAAAGAAGAGGAAAAAGGCTGGAGGTAAAGATTTCCGCCGGGGTGAGGACGGGCAGCGTGGTGAGATTGAGGAATGCTCGCCAGATAAGCGATGGCTCGCCCGACGACATCTTGATTGAAGTTATAGTAAAATAAGCCCAGGCTTGTACAGGAGCAAGAACAAAGGACGATGTACTGAGCTACACTTTTGTTG
Source organism: uncultured Syntrophobacterales bacterium (assembly GCA_965603145.1). Classification (GTDB taxonomy): domain Bacteria; phylum Desulfobacterota; class Syntrophobacteria; order BM002; family BM002; genus BM002. The sequence continues at coordinate 7,655 of CBFDBW010000056.1, read as the reverse complement.
ATGGTGTATTTGGAATACTACACTCAAAACACATCAGGAATCTCGAGAAATTTCACAGTCATTTACACAAACATCGCTGGTTTCACTCAAATTTAACTCCCGCGGAGTAGGTAGGGGCTAGGGAGAGCCTGTCCTACTCAATTGGAACGTGGATTTTACACACTCCATACATTTATGATAGCATCGAGGATTACATCGGTGCATTTACATTTGAAGAGCTTTGCACCAAAGGACTATTCTCCAGAACCATTAAAGATAGAGAACCTCACGCTATGCCTTTGAATTTAGATCGGAAGCCACGTCGGATATTCTACGGATGGTGGGTTGTTGTCGCATGCTTCTTTATTTCACTATACACGGGTGGAGTTATCTTCTATGGGTTCACTGCCATCTTTGAACCTCTAGCGGACGAATTTGGTTGGAGCTATGCGCAAATTTCACTTGCCGCCTCGCTACGCGGCCTGGAGGCGGGCCTTCTTGCCCCTTTAGTTGGGATGCTTGTTGACCGGTTGGGGCCAAGAAGACTCCTATTCAGCGGAGCAATCATTACCAGCCTGGGTTTGATACTCCTGAGTCGTGTTGCCTCCCTGGGCATGTTCTACGGAGCCTTCGTACTATTGGCCACAGGCATGAGTGCTTGTAGCGGTACAGTGTTGATGACAGCAGTTGCCAATTGGTTCCGTAAGAAAATAGGCATAGCCATGGGAATCATGATTTGTGGCTACGGATGTAGTGGCTTGTTGGTTCCAGTCATGGTTAATCTTATTGATAGGTATGAGTGGCGGATGACGATAGCCATCCTCGCTATAGGTCTGCTGGCTGTATGCCTGCCGCTGTCTCTTTTGGTGAGGCATAAGCCCGAACAATATGGCTATCAGCCTGATGGCGCAGTAAATGAGGATGTGAAATTGGATGACTGCCCGCTTCCGGCCGAATCTGCCGAAGTAAATATCAAAGCGAGGCAGGCTCTCAAGAGCCGCACATTCTGGCACATAGCGCTGGCATTGCTGTGTCAGACGATGATGGTAAGTACCGTGGTTATGCATGTAATGCCCTATCTCAGTAGCATCGCCATCCCTAGAGCAAGGTCCAGCATTATAGCCATGGCTATCCCATTGACAAGCATCAGTGGTCGCCTTGGCTTGGGCTGGCTTGGAGATAGACTTGACAAGAGACGAGTGATGGCTGCTGCCTTCGCTATGATGTGTGGGGGCCTACTCTGTTTTGCATTTGCTTCCTCTGAAGCTAGCTGGTTGCTTGTGCCTTTCCTCATTCTTTTCGGTATTGGTTACGGAGGCAACAACACATTGAGGGGCTCTGCGATAAGGGAATTCTTTGGTAGAGGCAATTTCGGGGCCATCCACGGCCTCGTGATAGGCATAATGATGGTGGGAAGTGTAGCTGGCCCACCCATAGCCGGCTGGGTATTTGATAAGTGGCATAGTTACCAGCCCATATGGTTTGTGTTTACCGGCCTTGCCGTTGCCGCCATACTATTGGCGGTAACCACTCCCCAAGTCAGCGCCACAGTTCAACCGGTTGACGAGACGTGCCCTTAAAATGTGGCTGCCTAATCTATTGGGTGGGCCGACTCAGTGGGCAACCAATCCTGATAAATCAGGCAACTAATAAGTTCAATTTCGTCTTTGTAATCTTGCTCGGAAGACACCGTATAAAGAAGAGCTCATATTGTCAAGTAGCTTATTAAGGGGTAAGTCTCGCCGCGGCTCCATTTCTCGGTCCACATCAACCTCAGATGTCATAGAGGCAAAATTAACAACCTGCTGCATTGTACACCCGTTTGTCTCAGTCAGTGCAGAACGAGGAACTAAACAAAATGGTTTTTTGTTCAATCCCTGCAAATTACCTTTGATTGTGGTATATTTATTACAGCAAAGCTCCCGACGGCTCACAAATATGATGCACGGCATTCGAGCCAGTTGCCTCAAAAGAGATTACCAGGAGAACGAGCATGCCATATGGATATATCGGCAAGATTTTGCGAGTTAATCTCTCCTCGGAGAGCTTAACTGTTGAGGAGCCTCCAGAGAATTTCTACCGCCAATATTTTGGCGGCGAGAGCTTTGTAGGATACTTTTTGCTCAACGAACTCCAGCGGGGTGTGGAACCCCTTAGTCCCAACAATAAGCTCATCTTTGCCGCGGGTCCGCTGACAGGAGTGCCAGTAGGAGGCTGTGGCCGCCATAGCGTGGGTGGCAAGTCACCCCTTACAGGGGGATTTGGCGAAGCTGAGGCCGGAGGCTACTGGGGAGCTGAACTCAAAATGGCTGGCTTCGATGCCATAATTGTGGAGGGTAAGGCAGAAAAGCCTGTCTACCTTTTCATCCGAGACGGAGAAGCTAAGATTAAGGACGCTCGCCACCTCTGGGGGCTAAAGACTTTAGAGTGCCAGAATGCCATCCGTGAAGAGCTAGGTGACCCGGGAATAAAGGTAGCTCAAATTGGACCCGCCGGGGAGAATCAAGTTCGCTTCGCCTGCGTGGTGAATGATTTAGATGCTTTTGCTGGCAGAACCGGTATGGGGGCAGTTATGGGTTCCAAGAACCTAAAAGCAGTGGCTTGCCGAGGTCACCAGCGTCTTTCTCTGGCCGACTCACAGGCCGTGGCCGATATCGCTCGGTGGATCAGGAACAACGCCCCAATAAACAATAAGAGAATGCGGGACCTAGGCACAGCCTCGGTTGTTACACCTTTGAACCAGCAGGGAGGTTTGCCAACCTGTAACTTTCAGAAGGGCTCATTTGACAAAGCCGACAGTATAAGTGGCGAAACTATGAGGGACACCATCTTGCTGAGGAGGAGAAGTTGCTTTGCGTGCCCTGTTCAGTGCAAACGAGAAGTAAAGGTGGATAAGCCCTATACAGTTGACCCCCACTATGGAGGTCCAGAGTATGAAACACTAGCTGCTCTGGGCTCCAACTGTGGCATAGGTGACTTGAAAGTTATCGCTAAAGGCAATGAACTGACCGCTGCTTACGGCCTGGATAGTATATCCTGTGGCAGTGTTATCGCCTTTGTTATGGAGTGCTTTGAACACGGTCTCCTGACGCCGCGGGATACTGGAGGACTAGACCTCCGCTTCGGCAATGGACCGGCATTGCTACAAATGATTGAGCAGATTGCTCTGCGTCAGGGCCTGGGAGCTTTACTGGCGGAGGGTGTAGCACGGGCAGCGAAGAAAATAGGACCAGCGACTGAAGAATTCGCCCTCCACATAAAGGGCCAAGAGTTGCCGATGCATGAACCTCGTTGGAAGCAGGGTATGGGTGTTGGATTCAGTATGTCACCAACAGGCGCCGACCATATGCATAATATGCATGACTCAGCCTATACCAGTCTTACCCCACTATTGGAGCAATTTAAAGCTATAGGCATATTTGAGCCTCTGCCCACCAGTGACCTCTCTCCGTCAAAGATACGGATGCTCATTTATAATTCTCTATGGAGACACTTCCTAAACTGTGCCGTCTGTTGTTATTTTATTATGATTAGTGGTCTAGTGGGATTTGAGAGGACGGCCCAGTTGGTTAGCGCTGCGACTGGCTGGAATACCAGTGTCTTTGAATTGATGAAGGTAGGAGAAAGGGCCGTCACTTTGGCACGAGCTTTTAACCGAAGGGAGGGCTTCACCAGCGACGATGATAATATGCCCCGGCGCTTTTTTACTCCCCATACCTCCGGGCCTCTCCAAGGAGTAGCCCCAGACCGGGAAGCCTTCTGCAAAGCTAAGGAGCTTTACTACACTATGATGGACTGGCCTCAGGGCTCGCCTTCTCCGGGTAAGCTGGCAGAGTTAGGCATTGAGTGGGTAATACCTTTAATTCAAGCAGAATAAGCAGGTTTAGCAGGCTACCCTCTTCGTCCTACATCACAGCGACGCAGTGCTCTGTAACTTAACAATCTCGCGGATTGCGCTGTTTCCCAGTCACCTTAACCCAAAATTTGACACCCCATAGCTAAGTCAACGCTAAAGGAAATGACGTTCCACTACAATATTCCATTTTACCAAGGAATACCGAGTTGCTTCCTCCGATCTTAGCTTTGCAACCCATCGGGGAACGTTAACTTCAGGCTATAGGCAAGGATCTGACTGATTATCAGTTCACAAAACTGTGAAAGTGGCAGCCACTCTCGTCACGCGTCTGAGTGTAGTTGAGCGATAAATTGGCGCTTCGCGGAACGCTGTACGTGTGTGGGTTTGCAACCTGGATTTATACCTGATGATCGTTTTAAGTCTCCCTTTTATTAATCCCACTCTTCCAATTATAATAATAGCGGTAAGAGGAATACATGCTCAATGTCACTGGCATCTCCAAGTCATACAGCGATCAGGAACTTTTCAGCGGGGTCAGTTTCAACGTCGGCATGAGCGACCGCATTGCGGTCATCGGACGGAACGGCACCGGAAAGACCACTCTTTTCGAAATCATAGCCGGTAACATCATGCCGGATTCCGGCAGCATATCGCTGCGACGTGACACCGCCATCGGCTACCTCCGCCAGGATGTCCAAACATCGTCGGGACGGGCTTTGCTGGAGCACGTTTCCAGCTCATCCCACGTCGTCAGCGACCTTGCCCACAAGATCCGCCTCATACAGGAAGGCCTTGCTGAGGAAAAGGACAAGGAAACCGTCACCGGTTTGCTCAAAGAACTGGGCGAACTGCAACACCTTTACGAGGCGAAGGGCGGCTACGATTCCGAGCACGAGGCAAAGATTGTCCTCTCCGGGCTGGGTTTCGCCGAATCAGATTTCGGACGTGCGCTGTCTGAGTTCAGTGGCGGCTGGCAGACACGTATCGAATTGGCCAGACTTCTGTTCCTCAATCCCGATATCCTGTTGCTGGATGAACCGACGAATTATCTTGACCTGGAGACGCAGCGCTGGTTTGAAAACTACCTGAAACGCTATCACGGCGCAGTCCTGGTTACTTCCCATGACCGCGCTTTTCTCAATAATGTTGCGAGTAAAATCTTATCCATCGAGGACGATGGCGTTATCTTCTATCGAGGCAATTATGATAGCTACGTTCTTGCCCGGGAGAAGGATATCAAGACGCAGCAGGCAGCCGCCCGGCGGCAGGAACTCAAAATCAGCCGCCAGATGCGCTTTATTGAGCGCTTCCGCGCCAAAAACACCAGGGCTTCACAAGTACAGAGCCGCATCAAACAACTGGAAAAGATGGAGCGGGTTACAGTTCCCCGCTCAACAAAGAAGATAAAGTTCAACTTTCCAGAGCCTCCACGGAGCGGCCGCGTCGTAATCGAACTCAAGCACGTTGACAAGTCCTACGGGCAACATGTTGTGTACCGAGACCTTAACTTGGCACTGGAGCGCGGTGACCGCGCCGCCATCGTTGGTATAAATGGGGCAGGGAAGACAACCCTCCTGCGGATTCTGGCCGGTGTCCTGCCGTTCGAAAGCGGACAGCGCATAATCGGTCACAATGTGACCACCGCATACTTCGCCCAGTATTACATAGAATCTCTTAACCCACGCAGCTCCATTATTGAAGAATTGCGCAGTGCAGCGCCTGACGAACCGGAGCAGCGCCTGCGTGGGCTGCTGGGAGCATTTCTTTTCAGTGGCGACGATGTCACCAAGAATATATCGGTGCTCTCCGGTGGCGAGAAGACCCGCGTTGCTATCGCCAGGATGCTCATCAGGCCAGCCAATTTTCTTCTTCTCGACGAGCCCACCAACCACCTGGATATACCATCCCGCGAGATTTTGACCGACGCGCTGAATGCCTACAAAGGGACCCTCTGTTTCATCACCCACGACCGCATGCTCATCAGGGAGATCGCCAACAAGATCATCGAGGTACGGGACGGCCGGATAACGGTTTTCCTTGGCAGTTACGACGATTATCTACAGCAGAGTGCTGCTTCCTATGCCGTAACAAATACGGAAGAGAACAGGTCTCACGGCCGGCAGCCACACGGCCTGTCAACCACCGTGCAAAAACGCCGGCGCAAGGCGCTCGAAGCCCGTCTCCGAAACGAATACTACCGCGTCATATCACCGATAAACCAACGTATCGCGGCAATAGAGCAGGAGGTGACTGTGATTACAGAGCGCATTAAAGAAATCGAACCCATCATGGCTGACCCTGCCCATTATGAAGATCCTCAAAACATAGTCGCTGTGAATCGTGAATATGCGGTGCTGAGAAAAAAGGTGGCGCGGTTGACCAACGAATGGGACGGTCTAACTGTCGTGGCGGAGCGGCTGCAGCTGGAGTACCACAGAGCACAAGAAGATTTGGCAGGGTAACGGCTGAATGGTTGGAACGAACCGTGCCTAGTAAAAGTACGACCGCGCCAAGGAATTCGCATTTGCAGAATAAGTTAAGGTGACTTCAGTTGCATCTCAAGATAGAATGCCTAAGTTGAGCTTGACGGTTAAACGTGTTTTCCTTCAAACGTCGTGGTATCCCGCGCCAGTACCACGTGCAACAGCACATTGGCCCCAGCCTCCACGTCCTCTGGTCTTGCGTTCTCAGCCTCATCGTGGCTGATTCCTCCTTCACAGGGGATGAATACCAGCGCAGCGGGGACTACCCTCGCCACGTATAGTGCATCGTGCCCCGGTCCCGACACCATCTCCCTGTATTTATAATTGAGCCTCGCGGCCGCTTCGCGCACCTGTGCCACACATGCCCTGTCAAACTCCGTCGACGGTCTTACATAGGTTTCCGACAGCTCCACCCCGAGCCCGGATTCTCCTGCCACCCTGCTCACCATCTCCCGGAATTCGGCGTCCATTTTCGCCATCATGTCATCCTCCGGGTGGCGCAGGTCAACAGTGAAGAACACCGAGCCCGGGATCACGTTGTGCGAGTTGGGCCTCACCTCCACCAGCCCCACTGTGGATACTGCCAGCGGTGCATGGTCCAGCCCGATGCGATTCACTCCTTCGACAATCCGCGCACAGCCCAGTAGCGCGTCTTTCCGCAGATGCATCAGCGTGCTGCCCGCGTGGCCCGCCTGACCGGTGAGAGTCACCTCATACCAGCGCTGGCCCTGAGCCTCTGTGACCACGCCGATTGTCTTGCCTTCCATCTCCAACATCGGCCCCTGCTCAATGTGTAGCTCGAAGTATGTACCCAGCCTGTGTTCACCACACCTTGCGCTTCCGCGGTAGCCAATACGCTCCAGCTCCTCGCCGAACTTCTTTCCCTGCCGGTCTTCCCGCGAATAGGCGAAATCCCGGTTGACAACCCCGGCGAACACGCCCGACCCCAGCATCGGTGGAGCGAAACGCGATCCTTCTTCGTTCGTCCAGTTAATCACCTCGAGTGGGGCCTCTGTGCAGTAGCCAACATCGTTCAGTGTCCGTATTACCTCCAGGCCCGACAGCACTCCGGCAATGCCGTCAAACTTACCCCCAGCGGGCTGTGTGTCCAGATGACTGCCTATAGCAATGGGCACCGCCGCATCATGCCTTCCCGACCGACGAGCAAACATATTACCCATGTCGTCCACCGTCACCTCACACCTGGCCCCCCTGCATGCCTCCGCAAACCAATCCCTGACCCGACGGTCCTCATCGCTCAGGGAGAGGCGCGACACCCCACCCCTAGACGTGGCACCAAACTTTGCCGTCTCCATGATGCTCTCCCAGAGTCGCTT
>CBFDBW010000055.1:0-10727 GCA_965603145.1 uncultured Syntrophobacterales bacterium | reverse complement strand
GCATTCCAACTAGATCCAAAAGCTCCTCAATGATCTTTTCACGATTTACTTTCGGTAGCTTGCGGATTCCCAAAGGGAATTCCAGGTTTTTGGAAACGGTTGCCGTAAACAAAATGGGGTGCTGTCCAACAATAACTACCTTCCTACGCAGTTGGATGAGCCCATTGTTGCTGAAATCAACTTTCTTCCTATTGAATTGGAGTTCTCCGGATGTGGGCGCCTGGAGGAATGCCAGAATCTCGAGAAGAGTGGTCTTGCCAGCACCATTAGGTCCCAGGATTCCGAGCACCTTACCCGCTGCAAGCGACAGCTCACCAATGTCAAGCACAGTCCGCTCGCCGTAGGTTTTTTTGAGGCTGCGTAGCTCGTAAAGCATAAATTTCCGATCTGAAAACTAGCGCCCAACTTCTTGCGACGCGGCAAAAGGCGTAAGGCTCAGGGCATAGAGCATAGGGTTGGAGGCACTATTCATTTGCTTCGTCCGATTTGTTGCCTCAAACCTCTAACCTCAAACATCTTCTCTGCCGGCTGCTATCTGCCCCTAGACCCTCGCTTTGCCTTGCATGAAATTGAAGCAGAGATTTACCCCGAAACTGACAGCAAGCAGCACAATTCCCAGTGCTACCCCCAGAACGAACTCTCCCTTATCGTACTCCAGGGCCATAGCCGTGGTCATTGTTCGAGTGAAGCCCTTGGCATTGCCCCCCAGCATCATGCTGATGCCCACTTCCGCTATAACCCTGCCGAAGGCAGCGACAACAGCAGCTACGATACCAAAACGAGCCTCCCGGATAATCAGCCAAGCGGTTTGCAGCGCATTAGCACCCAAGGTCATAGCCGTTTTCCGATAGCGCTCGTAGATACGGCTGATGGCTGAAATCGTAAAGGTAGTGACAATGGGGATGATCAGGATAACCTGGCCGATGACTATGGCCTTCTGGGTGTAGAGTAGGTCCCAGGGGCCAAATATTCCCCGCCTGGAAATAAAGGCATAAACGAAAAGCCCCACCACCACTGTAGGCAGGGCCAGCAAAGTATTGAGGACTGTAATCAGCAAGCGTTTACCCCTAAATTCTCTGAAGGCGATGAGAAACCCTGCTGGAATTCCTATCATGCTGGCGATAAGGGTGGAAATGGAACTCACTTTTAAAGAGACATAAACGATCTGGAGAAGTTCTTGGTCCAGCCCCCAGAGGAGCACAAAGGCGGACATAAAGCTGTCAGTTAGAAATTCCATTTCATACCTGTCCGGGGTCCGTTGCAGGATCAGTCGTTAATGGGCTCTCGAAAAACCCTACAACTAATTCTTCTGAAATCCCCCTAAATCCCCCTTCACGAAAGGGGGACTTCTTTAGTGTTCTCAACAAGTTCCCCCCTTTACAAAAGGGGGGTTAGGGGGGATTTTGTGCTGTCTGCTGCTTTCTGTCCTCTGACCTCTGATACCCGTCTCGCCCGACCTCCCGTCTCGCTCGCCTCGCTAAACGAACTTACTTCGCATAAGCAACGGCATCCGGAAAAAAAGCTTGCTGCCCCTGAATCCTGTATTCAGCAATAAGAGCCTGAGCCTTTGGTGAAACCAGCCATTTGGCTAATGTGTCAGCCAAGTCAAATCTGACGTGGGGGTACATTTTCGGATTTATCGGAATAATACCGTAGGGATTGAAAAGCCGCTCATCCCCCTCACAGAGAATTTCCAGGTCCAAACCCTGCTTCCGACCGAGCTTGTACTTCAGGTAGGTGCCGCGGTCAGTCATGGTGTATGCCTGCTTTTCCTCGGCATAGGTCAGGGCCTTTCCCATGCCCTGCCCAATGGACAGGTACCACTTGCCCAGCCCTTCGGGATGAAGAAAAGAGACGGCCTTCTTTTTTCCCTTCTTGACGATCTCAGTCCTCTCAGTCTTCAAAGGGAAGCCGGTAGTCTTCCAGAGCTCTTGCTCCTTTGTGTGGGTGCCGCTGTCATCTCCCCGAGAAATGAACTTGCCTTTTGTCATGGCGATCTTTTTCAAGGCCACCGCCGCATCTCGTGTACCTTTGATCCCCGCAGGATCTGCAGCCGGACCGATGATGACGAAGTCGTTGTGCATCACCGCCAGCCTATAGGCACCGTAGCCTTCAGCCACGAATTTTTCTTCTCTGGCTTTGGCGTGCACAAAGATTATGTCAACATTTCCGTCCATGCCGTCTCGGATGGCTGCACCCGTCCCCTTGGCAAGAACCTTTACCTGAATTCCAGACTCTCGGGTGAATTCAGGCAGCAGCAAATCCAGGAGCCCAGAGTTTTCCGTACTGGTGGTCGTAGACATCTTGAAAACTTTCTCCGCTCCACTCGCACTCGTAGCAAAGAGACCTAAAACGATAATTCCCGCAACAAACCAAATCAATCTTCGTTTCATCTTCTTTACCTCCTCCAGCTACTGCATCTGCAACTTAAATCTTTCATCTATTTCCCTGCCATCCTCTTATCGCAAGCAGAGCTTGCTCCTACAGAAATTATATTTTTTGATCCGTGTCATGTAGGAGCAACCTTTGGTTGCGATGCTGATACCTGTCAATATCAAGATTTATTAGATCGCGACCTGATGCTCGCTCCTACAGTCATAATTCTCCGAACTTACACGCTGTGCGCTTTGCACTATGCGCTATGCTTCTCACAGGGCTCGGGCGAGAGGCCCGTGCCCTTTAGCACTTACCCTCTCGATAGTTACCCTCGGAAGACCACCTGTCCTGAGGTGCTCAGATCGTAGCCGGTGAAGTATGCACTCAGGTTCAAAAATTCCTCATCCTTGAGCAGCGCCATGAGCATCTGTAGCCCACGGCTAAAAAATACGTCCTTGCGAACAATGAAATCGTAGCGCTCCCAACAAACTGGCACCTGATCTAAACCCAGCAACCCACCCACTGCACCGATGGCCAAACCTGCGTCTGCCCGGCCAGACAAAATCTCGAGGCCCACATCCAGATGGCGACCCAGGGCCGTATCGTAGCCTGGAATCTGCTCACCACTGACACCCTGGCGTTCAAGTTCACGATCCAGTAGTAACCTGGTGCCGGTCCCCTCCTTGCGGTTGGCAATGCGGATCTGGCCGCTGGCAAGATCACCCAGCTCGGTTATTCCGCGAGGATTTCCCGGAGCAACCAGCACCGCCTGGAGCCGCTTGCAGAAATTGACCACCACCACGCTGTCGCCAAACTCTTCCTCTACATAGGCAAAGTTGTATTCCTCCCCTTCAGGCTCGAGGAGATGAGCCGAGCACAGGTGGCAGAGGTTCTCCTTGAGGGCCCGAATACCTCCCATGCTTCCCAGGTTGCTGAATACAGGCAGGGGTAAGTGGTGCCGGCGGGAAAATAGTTCCAGCAGTTGGTCCAAAAGCAAATCGTTACTTCCAGTTATTATAAGTAAGTTTTGGTAATTTTCTGGTGCGGCCTGCATGGATGGATAATTTTCGGTATGCTGTTCCAGCCAGCGGTCCAGGAGGTGGCGCTGGAAGAGCCATTTCCCGGTAACCTTGGTGGCAGGCAGCCCTTGGTCACTGATGAGACTGTAAATCTTTTTCTCATTGATTCCAAGATATTGAGCAGCTTCTTTGGTGTTCATCAGGGAAGACATAAGAAAGTTTCCTTGTGCTCTATAGCTGGGCTTCAGACAAAGATATTGGAAGACGCAAGAAAGGTCTCTTCCTGGGTAGGGTACTGTACTAGGGGGCTTCTCAGCTGTCAATAAAGAAACTCATAATAACTTATATTAACTTTAATGGGTGAGCAGTAAGCGGTAAACGGTAAGCGGTAAGAAACAAGGAGTCAGAATCCAGAATCCAGGAGGGAAAAGAGAACCACCAAGACACGAAGACACAAAGAAAAACAAATAGTAGTGACAAGAACTCAGCTGAGCAAGTTCGAAGCATGATGTGATGTTTTTTGCTTATTTAATCTTGGTGGCTTGGTGCCTTTGTGGTGAGAAAAAAATGAGCCACCAAACTCCGAAGAATCAGAATCCAGAATCCAGGAGGGAAAATATAAAACCGATTTTTATCTCTTCCGACTACCGCTACTGACTACTTATGATAAGCTTTATACCCTATGCCATTAACATCTGAGACTGGCGCTTTTCTGTGGACATAGGCACCAGTTAGGGTTTATATGGAATGGCCATGACAAGCGAAAACCACCCGAAATACCGATTTGATCGCATGGAGGTCGCCGGCTCTCTCGGAGATTTGGGCACCCTCCTCCCCCTTGCCATCGGCATGATTCTTCTGAACAAACTCCACGCTACAAATGTCTTTGTGTTGATCGGACTGTTCTACATTGTGGCGGGGCATTACTTTGGGGTGCCTGTCCCGGTTCAGCCGATGAAAGTTATCGGCGCTTACGCCATTGCCACCGGCCTGACTTCCACCCAGATTATTGCCTCCAGCCTGTGGATGGGCGTCATTATTCTTTTTCTGGGCACCACTGGTCTTATTCAGGTGATCGGCAAGTATACGCCGAAGAGCACGGTGCGAGGGGTGCAATTGGCGGTGGGTGTGGTTCTCATGATCAAGGGGCTGAAGCTCATGATCTTGCCGGACCCCAACCTGGCAGTTCAGGCCATCGGTCCTGTCAGCATGAGCATACTCTTGGGTGCAGGGGGTCTTGTTTTAACCTTCCTTTTGCTGGACAACAGGAAACTTCCGGCAGCTTTGGTTCTCATTTTCCTGGGAATTTTGCTTGGTCTTTTCATCGGAAAGCCACTGGATGCAACGTCATTCAACTGGTCCATCCACTTCCCCAAACTGATCCCCTACGGCTGGCCGTCTCTGAATGATTTTCTTTGGGTACTCCCGGTCCTGGTCTTGCCCCAGATCCCTATGACCATAGGCAATGCAATCATTTCCAATACCGATATAATGCATGAATACTTCGGTGATCGGGCCCACCGGGCCACGTATCGCAGTGTGGCCAACAGCCAAGGACTGGCTGACATCGTCTCCTTTTTCCTGGGGGGCATCCCAATGTGCCATGGGGCTGGGGGCTTGGCTGCTCACTATCGTTTCGGTGCCCGAACCGCCGGCTCCAATCTTATAATAGGTGGGGTCTTCGTTCTGCTCGCCATGATTTTCGGGGAGAATATTGTCGCCATCCTTAAGCTACTCCCCTTCTCCCTTTTGGGCGTCTTGCTGGTATTTGCCGGCCTGCAGCTGACTCTCATGATCCAGGACCTCCGAGATCGCAAAGACCTGTTTGTGGCCCTTTTCATGCTGGGCATCGCCCTGGCTACCAACCTGGGCGTTGCCTTCATCGTAGGGATTATCGTCGCCTACGGTTTTAAGAGCGACAAACTCACCATCTAGCCCGGATTATTCATGAATCGGCTGCTCCGACCGTGGATAAGGCCGTCCTTCTCTCCGAGCTGCAGGCTCTACGAGCCGGAAGCCCGGCGACGTACTGTTCTAGTACGCCTCCGATTCAAGCCCCTGCGGTTGCCAGATGGGACGTCCATCTTCACGGTCTCACGACACAGATTCATGAATAATCCGGGCTAGCTAACCAGCAATTCTCTCCTTTACAGGCTTTGTCAATTTTGCCTTTTTACCCATTTCTGGCCCAGCCATTTTTGGGTAAATCTGTGTTCCTTCTCATGGTTGCAGGTTACAATTTATGGATCTTATCCAATTTATTTAGGTTTTGTGCTTTCAGCTGACCACATGATATAGAGGTATGGTTATACTTCATCAGCCGCTGAATCTCGGTGCAGGTATCAGAAGAGGAGAACTTATCAACGGTATAAAAAAGACCGAAGCGACGTCTAATGATTTGACTTCGGCTCAGTTAGTTGCTTTCATTACAAGTCATCCATTTTATATTCCGGCTTACCGGGCTTTTGGGAGAATTATTATGAAAACGAAAACCGTGAAGGATATAATGACTCCCCTTTCCGAGTACGGGACGATTTCGGCGGAAGCAACTTTGTATGAGGCTGCCGTGGCCCTCGATAAGGCTCGACAGGAGTTTGAACAGGACTGCAGCCGACACAAATTGCTTCTTATCGTCGATGTGGATGGAGAGGTTCTGGGAAAGATAAGTCAGTTGGATGTGTTGAGAGCCCTGGAACCGAAAGGAGAGCACGTTGCGAATTCGCGCTCATTGAGACGTTTCGGCGTCAGTCGAGAGTACTTGAGACCCATGCTCATGCAGTGCCGTTTCTGGGAACAACCACTAATGGACCTGTGCAAAGCAGCGGGTAGGCTGAACGTAAGGAGATTGATTCATACTCCCCTGGCAGGCGAATTTGTCGATGAAAATGCTTCCCTTGCTGAGGCCGTACACCAACTGGCCCTGGAGCACCATCAGTCATTGTTAGTGACAAGGGGTAAAAAAATCGTGGGTATCTTGAGGCAGAGAGACATGTTCAGGGAAGTAGTTGGAACTCTTAGTGCCTGTGAGTTGTAGACACGTACAAACACCCTTCATTCCTCTTTCAGACAGCGAGCGAGAAGTCATCCATGCCTGACGATTTCAAATCAAATACAGACAGCGACACGTTCAATTGGAAACGACTCTTCTTTCTGTTCTTGGGGATAGTGCTGTTTGCTTTGGTTTATTACTCCCCTCCCTGGTCCGACGCCATAGATCCTATGGGGAAGGAATTTGCTCTGAGCAGGGAGGGAAAAGGTGCTCTAGCTGTAGCACTTCTCGCCGCAACCTGGTGGGTCTTTGAAGTGGTGCCCGTTGGGGTTACCAGCTTGGCTATAGGCGTACTCCAGGTCTTTTTCTTTATTCGTCCAGCCAGAAGGACTTTCACTGACTTCATGGACCCCTCGGTGCTGTTCATCTTCGCCTCTATTGTCATAGGCATGGTTTTCACCAAGACAGGACTCACCAGGCGTCTGGCCTACAAAATGCTGGCGATTGTGGGTGAGAGAACCAGCATGATTTACTTAGGTTGTTTCCTAGTGACCGCAGCCCTGACCCATATTATGGCCCATACTGCAGTCGCAGCGACCATGTACCCACTTCTGTTGTCCATATACGGGCTTTACGGAGAGGGAAACAAACCAACCCGATTCGGCAAAGGTCTCCTGATAGGCATGGCTTACGTAGCTGGGGCCGGCAGTATCGTCACGCTTCTCGGGGCCGCACGAGGTCCCGTTGCCATCGGTATCTTCAACGATGTTCTTGGTAGGGAGGTAGATTTCTTTGAGTTGAGTTACTACATGTTGCCAGTCGGATGGCTCATGGTCTTTCTCCTTTGGGGGTTCTTCATGATCTTTTTCAGGCCGGAAAAAAAAGTTATTACTGGCCTGCGACAAAGAGCCATCCGCCTCAATAATGAACTTGGCCCTATCAGCAGAAAAGAGATCGTGGCCTCCTGTATCATTTTATCCTGTGTCCTGGTTATGTCTCTTCGTTCTTTTATTCCTGCTCTGAAACCCTTGGATAAAACTGCCATCATTGTGACATCCACAATTTTATTTTTTATTACCGGCATTCTCGATGTCGACGATCTCGAAGAAATTCCCTGGGACATCATTCTCCTTTTCGCAGGTGCCATAAGCTTGGGTTTTTGCCTCTGGGAAACTGGGGCAGCTAAATGGCTGGCGGTGAAATGGCTGATGAAATTGGAAGGAGCCAACTGGTTCCTGTTCGTCATGGGCATAGCATTTTTCGTCATGATAATGACCAACGTCATCATGAACGTGGCTGCCATTGCCATCTCCCTGCCAGTGGCCTTGGTGATTGCTCCGTATCTGGGGGTGGCTCCGGAGGTCATCCTGTTTGCCTCTCTGGCAACAGCCGGCATGCCGTTCCTTTTGCTGGTGGGAGCCGCACCAAATGCCATAGCCTACGAGGCAGGGCAATTTACTGCAGGTGAATTCTTCATGTACGGAACACTGGCTAGCATCATACTTATGGTGGTAGTGGCTCTCGCGGTTTTCTTTCTCTGGCCCCTGATGGGCATGCCGGTGGGAGCGTAGCGATCTCCGACCATAACCTTTGACAATGGAGCAGCTTTTCAGAGCGATGTTTTGGGTAAATTTATCCATTTTGTCTACGGGATGTTTTGGGTAAAAAGGGGTTGAAAGGAAGATGATGTGTTAGAATGAGAGGTGCTTGTGTGAACTACGAGATTAGTGAACCCTATGACACCGGTGATCAGGAGAGCTAGCACATGCAAAACAACTATATTAGTGAGGAGATGGTCCAAAAAACAGTGGCCTTCCACGGCCACATTTGCCCGGGACTTGCCATCGGAATCAGAGCTGCGGAGGTGGCTTTGCGGGACATCGGCCCCCACGCCCACGATGAGGAGGTGGTGGCAGTGGTGGAGACCGACATGTGCGGGGTGGATGCCATCCAGTCTCTGACCGGCTGCACTTTTGGCAAGGGTAACCTGATCCACCTGGACTACGGCAAAAATGCTTTCACCTTCTATCGTCGCTCGGATGGAAAAGGAATTCGTCTTGTCACCAGGCCGGATGCGTTTGGTGAACCGGATCCTGAATGGGAAGCTCTTCGAGAAAAACTCGGCGACGAAGACCCTACCCCGGAAGAGCGCAAGCGCTTCTGGGAATTGCACGCGGCCCGCTCTCGGCAAATCCTTGACATCCCCCTGGATGAGCTTTTCGAACTAAAAAAGCCCCAAGGGGAACTCCCCCGTCACGCCCGCGTCATGGATAGTGTTACTTGCGAGGGTTGCAGTGAGCAAGTAATGGAAACCCGCACGCGGCGCTTTGAAGGAAAGACCCTTTGTATTCCCTGCTTCCACAAAATGGAACAGCGCTGAGTTGAGGCATGGGTCAAAGGGCATGGAGGGGGACGATCCACGTTTCGCATGCAGAATTCCACCTTGAGAGACCTTTCTCGCCTTTCCCGCATTATCGCTCCGCGCTTTGAGCTATGCCGCTTCAGCCTCTTTAGTACGCTCTTTGCTCACCTTAGTAGAGTTAGCCAATTCCCGCTTATTGTTTAGTATTGCCGGTTTTTTCTCAAGAGGGTGTAACCTTTCTGTTTCCCTATCGACTAAGGGGCATCTCCATCAATTATCTGATGGGGTTTTTCACATTCAATTCAATGTAAAGAAAGCTTTTCGGGGAATATACTAAAGATAAGGAGTAACTTCATGGATACTAAAAAGATCTTAATTGCTGTGTGCGTAGGTTTTGTTATCTTGGCATTTGTTTCAGCCTCTTGGGCAAACGAGACTAGAATTCCATTGGAGGCTGCCAAGCCACATCCAAATGCCAGTGGCACAGCCTATCTGAGTGGGGATACCATAAGCATCCATGCCAAAGGGCTTCGACCCGGGTCGGTCTATACCGTCTGGTTCGTGAATATGAAACCTAGAAAGCATGAGACAGGGGCAGGAAGGGCGCCATATTTGTTCAGGACGGACTCCAAAGGAAACGGCGTATATGCAGCTACTCTTTCGGAGTCTCCTTTTGGGGAGTGGGCCATGATCATGGTTGTACTTCATCCCAATGGGAACCCCAAGGATATGAAGAGCATGAAGGGCGCCCTCAAAGCGCCGATCCCAAAAACGGGATAAACCATAACCAGCTACCACGCAGGGGGGAAATTTTCCCCCTTCTTTTTTTCTATCTACTTATTGCCTATCTCGCCTAGTCGCCATGCGCTATGCCCTCTGGCATACCATTTGCCTATTACTAAGGTGCGCTCACCAACCACCCATTGAGCAATAGTGGTTTTTTCTCTTATTACAGCACACTTGGGCTTATTTACCAGCCCAGGTGAGAGTATAAAACTGTGCGCCCAGGAGTATAGGGATGGATACATTCAAGTCACTTAAAAAACACCACCGCGCCAGAACCGAGGTTAGATGGGAAGTATCTTTCATTACTCCCCAGGGCAAAATTGACGGTGAAACCGTAAACATCAGCTCAGAAGGTGTTATGGTCTCCTGTCAGGAATTGCCTCCCTTGGAGGACGACTTCCGCATGTTGATCAAACCACCGAACCACTATCCTATCGACATTACCGGCCGGGTGGTATGGACCACTATTTGTAACCCTGTAAGCGGTGCGGAAACTATAGGTGTTGACGTCCAATTCATGTCCATACCGGAAAGAGACCGGCTTTTTCTCCAAAGCATGATTCCTGAACAGTTTGGGGAAAAGATGAGAGAGATAGGCAACCAACAGATGCCTCAGCCGGAAGTAGCCACAGAAACAGAACCCGGTCTGACTAGTACACTGCACATTGCCGATGTTAGCTTACCGGTCTATTACAATAGAGGCGGGAAAACGGTGAAGGCCACTGGTAGCCGATTTTCCACCAAAGGCTGTCATCTTTATACCAAGTTGGCTCCGCCCTCAGGTTCAGTGTTTTCACTAGAGGTGCAAAATCCCCAGACCGGCAGGTCGATTCGGGTCGACAGCTCGGTGGTACAGCGCAAGCGTTGTGCTGTCAAGAATCAGTGGGGTATGATCCTGCGATTCATGAACCTCAGTGGGCCAGACAGGGAAGAAATCAAACAAATCTTGCAGGGCGCAGCACATGTTAAGAAGGAACCGAAATACATCAAGAGCAAGATTGGCCAGGCCCTCCTGAAGCATTTCACCAAGAAAAGAACGATTCATTAGGTAACGAGTGAGCAGTAAGCGGTAAGCAGAAGGCACTACTAGCCCGTTACCCTATGCTCCATGCCCTCTGCCCTATGCCCCATGCTCTTTCCCCTTGCCCTTAGCCCCCACTGGCCTTTCGCTGGACTGCTCAGTGGGGGCATTTTT
>CBFDBW010000054.1:0-10760 GCA_965603145.1 uncultured Syntrophobacterales bacterium | reverse complement strand
CCAGCTCGCCCTGTTGAAGAGGGTTCCCTTCGGGAAATTCAACAGGGCGAGCGCACGCCCCGTAGCTCGCCGGAGCTAAGCAGAGACCCCGCCGCCGCGGCTGCGGATTAGCGAGCGAACTACAATAACGGAGAAGAAATTCCTTACATGTCACACTAGCCCACTATTGACAAACCGGCCACAGCCTTGTATACGTCTCCGATTAAGATGCCGCACTGCCTTCAACAAAGGAGGACGACATGAACAAGGCCGATCTGGTTAACGAGGTAGCCAAGGTAGTCAAAACAAAAAAAGAGGCCCAGGCTGCAGTAGACTGTGTTTTCTCGACGATCACCAATGCATTGAAAGACGGTGACGCAGTCACACTGGTAGGGTTCGGAACTTTCAAGGTTCAAGAAAGAAAGGCAAGGCAAGGGAGGAATCCTCAGACCGGCGCCCAAATTTTTATCGAGGCCCGGAAGGTTCCCAGGTTCGTGGCGGGAAAGGCTTTGAAGGATGGGGTGAGATAGAGTAGATCAATGCAACTGAGGCAATTCACTGCTGCCTCGGCGAGACGCACATAAAGAAAAAGGGCATCTCATCTTACTCAGATGAGATGCCCTTGATAAACGAGTTTTTGCCAACTAAAGCTTTTTGACGTTCTGGGCGGCGGGGCCTTTGGTGCCCTGTCCCGCTTCAAAGCTTACGCGGTCACCTTCATAAAGAATTTTGAAACCGGGCATGTCGATGGCGGAGTGATGGACAAATATATCTCCACCCTCGTCTTGCTCAATGAAGCCATACCCCTTCTTCTCACTAAACCACTTAACTGTTCCTTCTGCCACTGCCTTGACCTCCTCAATAAGTTTTTTTTCAAGCCCCAGGCCGCCACTCTGGCAAAGGAAAAAATCCTCGGAAGCCCAACCGACTTGAAGACTCAGGTCACTCCCTTAACACAGAAAAGTAGCCGAGTCAAGTGTGAAATAAACCAGGACTTTCCCCTTTTTTGCAGCTAACTATTTTTAATTGAAATACATTTGTCGAACGGAGACTTGATCTCTTCTAGACTCGATTTCATTAAACCAAGAATTGTTTGATTTTGCCGAGCAACTTATCCATGGAAAAAGGCTTTGTCATGACACTATCTGACCAGGAGAAGGCTCAAGCCAGGAACAAAGGTTATGATGAGCAGAGCCACAAGGAGGATACCCAGAAATGGTAGGGAAGCAACGCCGAGACGGAGGATGGACTTCTCGAACCTGAGGCTGGCAATGAAGAGATTCATCCCGATGGGTGGGGTGGAGTAACCGATCTGAAGGTTGGTGAGGAAGATGATACCAAGGTGGAGGAGATTGATGTCGTAGCCCTGGGCTAGGGGGACGATGAGTGGTGCCACGATAACCAGGGCAGAATAGACATCAAGCAAACACCCCACGAGCAGAAGGAAAATGTTTAAGATAAGCAGAAAAACGAACTTGCTCTCCACGTGGCCCTGGATCCAGAGCAAGATTTTGCTGGGTACCTGCTGATCAATCAGCAGACTGTTGAAGGCCAAGGCTGCACCCAGAATGATGATAATACTACCAACCATTACCACGGTCTTAACAACGATGGTGGGCATTTGGTTGAGCTTCACATCTCTATTGATGAGCAGGGCGACCAGGAGAACGTAGACGACGGTAACCACGGCTACTTCACTCACCGCCAGGAAACCACTGTAAATACCACCGAAAACCACCACAGGAAGCAATATCTCCCAGACTGTCTCCCGCGCAGTGTCGAGGAGTTCCCGGGAGCTGAAGCTGATAATCTTGCACTCGCCCCGGACTCCCTTATACATGCTGTAGATGGAAAGCAGGACAACCAGTAAAATGCCTGGTATGAGACCGGCAAGGAAGAGCTGGGGGATGCTAACGCCGGCAACAACCCCGTAGATGATCATGGGCAGACTCGGAGGAAAGAGAAGGCCGAGGCTGCCCGAGCTGGTAAGGAGTCCGAGCGAGAAGTCTTCCGGATACCTATCTTCCAGCAGGGCTGGCAGAAGCAACCCCCCCAGGGCGACGATGGTGATGCCGGAAGCCCCGGTTAGTGCGGTGAAAAAGGCGCAAGACAGCAGGGCAACCACAGCGAGGCCGCCACGAACGCAACCGAAGATCGCAGTGGAAAGTTTAACCAGTCTTTTTCCGGCACCACTTTCCGCCAAAATATAGCCGGCGAAGGCGAAAAATAGCAGGGCGATGAGAAGAGGATTGGAGGCCAACCGATACATTTCAATGATCACAATGGAGAGGTCGATCCCCATAAAATAGAACCAGAGCAAAGCGACCGCGGAGATGACAACGAAGAGGGGGGCACCGGAGATCGCTGCGACTATCAGGAGGAGGGTCAGCAATGCTTTCATTTCTCCACCCCTTCCGGTTGCCGGATAAGTCCACTGACACAGCTGAAGCCAAATCTACAGGCCATCAGGGCGAAACTGATGGGAAAGATAAGCTCCAACCACCAATAGGGAATGGAGGCAAAGGCAATATCTCCGGCCAACCGTTCACCCTGGACAAAGTTCCAGGAGGCCCAGAGAAGGAGAAGACACACAACAAAGGAAATGAGACAACACATAAGGTCTGCCATGAAACTTAGACGGGCTGGCAGGACTCTTGGTAGCAGGTCGATGCGGATGTGCTTTTTTTCGAGGGTGGCCCTGGCTGCTCCCAGGAAACTTATCCACAGCACGCCGTGTCTGAGCAGATCATCACCCCAAACAAGGCCGAAGGAGAAAAAATTGCGTAAGATAACTTGCGCTGCGGCGAAAGCGGCAAGAAAACCAAGGAGGAGCACAAGCACCCATTTCTCCAGACTACCTAGAAACTGGTTCGTCCTCTTTAGGTAACTGGAAAATGATGCATTCACTTTGTCTCACCCTTGCTCGCTCTGTAATCATCGAGAGTTTTCCTGACCTTCTGGAGGGTGTCCTTGGGGAGAATTTTTGGATCAACATCAGCCATGGCCTGATCTAGCAGCTCCTTGAAACGGTTAAGTTCATTAGGTTCAATGGTTATTTTCTTGACCCCTCGTTTGAGCATAAGTTCCAGGGCCTGTTGATTGTCTTTTCTGGTTTTCTCGGTGAGGAGGCGAAGATATTTCCTACAGACCCTTAAGGTGGTTTCTTTGTCCTGGGGGGAAAGTCGCGAAAAAGCTTTGCTGCTCATAATCAGTCCGATGCCAACGTAGGAGAGCGGCACATCGGTGATGTATTTGATTCGAGTGTACCATTGAGTCACCAGGGCATAGTAAGGCGAGTTGTAAACCGCCTCCAGGAGGTTGGTCTGCAAGGCCACTAGAACATCCGGCGCACCCACAGTAACCGGCGAGACTTGAGCTTTGGCGAAGACGGCGTTGGCCATGGGTGCATTGGTCGTACTCCAAACCTTTTTTCCTTTCCAGTCCTCAACTCTGGAAACGGGGACCGTGGTCATAACGTAAATGAAACCGACCTCTGACCAGCCCAGCACTTGGTATCCACGTCTGGAAAAGCTCTGGTCGAAATCCCCGACCATTTTATTTAAAACGTAGTCGACCTCCTGGTAGTTCTTGAACAGAAATGGGAACTGAAGCGTCCGAATGTCGGGGTTGATGTTAGCGAGGAAGTTGGAGGTAAAGGTCGCAGCATGAATTAGCCCAATACGCAATTTCCTGAAAACATCCCGTTCATCTCCCAAGGCGAAGCCAGAAAAAAATTTGAACCCGACGCGTTCCTCTGTCTTTTGCAGAAGTTCACCGTTCATCTCCCGGAAGATCTTCATGAGAGAGCTATTTTCAGGCGCCATGGTGGCGAGTTTTATCTCATACTGCGGCTGAGCACTATGGAGGGGAAATGGACAAACGAGCGTGAAAAAAAACAGGAAAATACCTACAGCAAAGACTCTGGTTCTGATAATTCCGAAGTGTCGTTGATTGGCTAGTCTAGGGGAGTTCTCCAAAGTAGTCATCCATTTTCTCCAACATTTCTCTGGCCTTCTGCTTGGCCAGCGTGTTTGCTAGGGTCAGCTCAGGAACCTCATCAACAGGAGCGTCTATCACTTCCTGCAGGGTTTGTGCGAAAAGAACTCTGTCTCGGAGCCGGACGGCATAGTATCTGGCAAACAGCACTTTCGCTGAGAGAAGCTTGTCAGCTCCCAGAGAAAAAGCCTTGTCGAAATGCTCTTTAGCTTTGTTTATATTTCCTCCAATAATGTCAGGTCTGGCCGCAAAGTAAACAGCCATGAGGAGGTGGGGACTGCCGTAGTAGAATGAATCATCCAGTTCAAGAGTCCTCTGCATGGTGGCCTCCAGCATGGCCATGTCAGCCAGGGCCTCCATGCTGTCCAGATTAAGACTGATCCATTTACCCCAAGCACTGGTGGTCCAAAAGAGGGATGGTGCGTCCTGCTTGTTGTATTGCTTCAGGAAAGCAACAAAGCCATCCACCTGTCCTGTCACAGCCTGTTGAAAATCTTCCTTTTTCGATAGAGCTCTGAAACCGTAGCCTTTGGCTTTGGCATATAGTGCTGCCGCCTTCTCCGGGTCAGTGTCCTCTACAAAAGAGGAGGCATATGCTGTGTAAGCCTGGCAGCCAGCGGTCAACAACTTACTGTTATCAGGATAGGCCTCAATAAGGCCGTCAACGAGCATAAGGTAAGCTGGGGTACCGGCGCGAACGATAGTAGGATCCGATTGCTTGCTAGCTGCGATGAAAACGTCTTCGGCGGTATACGCCACTGCTGATACTCTGGCCGGTTTGGTGGGCGCACAACCGCCGGAAACAAGCAAAAGGCTCAGAGACCAAAAGAAGACGAGACCCTCGCCAGCGAAAGACATCAAGACCTCCAGATCGTTTCAACGCAACAAGATTTAGTATTCCAGCTCGCTAGAATAGACCAACCTTGAAATTACTGATCCTTAAAAATATCCACTGCATTACCCTCCTGTCAAGGTAACGGGAAGGCGCAATACAACTACAAAGTCATTAGTTAGTCTACGAGAACCCTTTTTTTTTACAGTGTCAATAGCCTAGGGTCTGTTATATATGATAACTTTTCTGATCGGTTATGAAAATGCTCCAGCGAGCGCATTCCCCGCTAAAAATAATTTGACCCTGGTTTTTCAATCTGAAAAGATAGTATAGGGTTCGTACTATATTTTGTCTTATTAGGTTTGCCCTGCAAGGTGCTGGTCACATGCGTTACAGGTTCGTGGTACACGAACATCATGCTTCCCGGTTGCATTTCGACTTCAGGTTGGAAGTTGGAACCGTTCTCAAGTCCTGGGCCATTCCCAAAGGGCCTTCCATGAATCCGGCAGAAAAAAGACTTGCAGTGGAGGTGGAAGACCATTCTCTGGAGTACATTCAGTTTGAGGGCATCATTCCCGAAGGCAGCTATGGCGCCGGAGAAGTGGTGATCTGGGACGAGGGAGAATTCGAGCTCCTGGAAGCGACTGAAAAGAAGATTTCCTTTATCCTGCATGGGAGACTTCTTCAAGGTGGGTTTGCCCTGAGTCGGCTAAAGCCCAGAGGTAGAGGTCCGGCAAAAGACTGGCTTCTCATCAAGAAAAACGATGAGTACGCTAATCGTGAATGGCGGCTGGAACTGGCCCTAACTCAGGAAAAAAGGAAACAGTTGGTGGAGCGGATTCCGTCCTGTGAGACCTCCTAACGCCAATATGTCATTCATAGTCATCTGGCACTATAGGTGGCCGTCACTACGCTTCGCTGTCACTCATTATCACTCATCTCGCGACCTAATGACGGCGAAGCCAAATGACCTTAAGGCGCAAGTCTGAATCTGGAGTTGATTCATGCCACACACAGCCGTGGGTGATATTGAAATTTACTGGGAAAGTCACGGAGAAGGTGAACCTCTGCTATTGATCAGTGGGGTCAGCGGCGGCACCTGGACGTGGGAAGAAAGTATCGGTGCCTGGTCTCCTCACTTTCGGGTGATTGTCTTTGACAATATGGGCGCAGGTCGTTCCAACATGCCTGATCGACCTTATGGGATCGCGGAGATGGCGGATCATGCCGCAGCTGTCCTGGATGCTGCTGAAGAAGAGCGAGCCTTTGTGGTGGGGTTATCAATGGGTGGGATGATAGCTCAGGAGCTGGCACTGTGTCACCCAGGGCGAATTTCTGGTCTGGTACTCGGATGCACCCACTGCGGCGGCAGTGAGCGCATTCCACCGGCTCCAGAGGTCATTCAACGATTTGCCGACAACCAGGGTCTTTCGCCCAAGGGGATTATTGACAAGAACCTCACCCTCTTGGTCACGCCTGCATTCTTGCACAGTGGTTCGGATTCCTTGAAACGTTACAGAGAACGGCAGCTAAACGCTCCCCTGCAGCCGGATTACGCTCTGCAGAGACAACTGGAGGCGATCCGCGGTTTCGATGCTTGCGACCGCCTCGGCAGTCTTCAAACCCCGACCCTTATCCTCACAGCGGATCAGGACCAGCTGGTACCGGCAGAAAACGGCCGATTGTTGGCGAACCGCATTGCCGGTGCCAAATTGAAGCCCTTCAGAAATACTGGGCATCTCATTTACCTTGAATGTGCTCGGACATTCCACCAAACCGTGATGAAATTTTTTCAAGCTCTTTCCTAAGCTCGAGTCAATGTTGACAATTCTAGGCTTCTGGACTAAAATCAATCTTCCCTTACCAAGGGTGTTTTCCACAGTTTACAGTACCCCTCTACTACCTCACACCTGAGAGGGCTAATCTTTACATTTCCTACTTTAGGATATGCAGAAACAAGGCGACCCTGATCCGGGCTCTTCAGGGTTGAGTCGTTTCACTATGGCAGTTCTTAAACCAATGAGCGCAATGATTGGATTGCAGGAGATAAGAATTCTTAGGACCTTGAGGAGAAACTTGCTATGGCCCCGCGGATAGATATCGAAGCATTGCAACATCAGTTGCCATTTTACATGCTCAGACAAGAGAAAGTGAAAAAACTACAATTCAACTGGCAGGCCGAGTGGGATAGGTTTGATGCCAAAAACATCTTTGACTTTGACATCGGTTCCGTTCCGAAAAAAATGATTGAGGAAATGCGGAGCCGGCAAGAAGTACTTCTGGACGGTAACCATGCAGCGCTTTCTGTGTTGGAGCGAGTTGTGGATGGGCTCTGCGGCTATCCCATAACGCCTTCCACAGCCATTGCCGAGGATTTTGCCAAGGCCGCTGCCGACGGAAAGAAAAATCTCTTCGGCCATGAACTGATGTATTTTCAGCCCAGTGATGAACTGTCGGCCATTGCAGCGGTGGAAGCCATGGCTTCCCAGGGAGGGCGCTATGCTGACAATACATCGTCCCAGGGGCTGGTGCTCAAAACGAAAAACCTTTTTTCAGTGGCCGGCAAGAGGCTGCCCGTTGTTATGACGGTGATGGCCCGCGAGGTCAACAAAGGATCCTTGAGCATTCACTGTGGTCACACCGATTTCTATGGTGTGCGGAATGTGGGGTGGGCTCAACTGGTAAGCGGGGACAATCAAGAACTGCACGACTTGGTCGCCGTTGCCACTAAAGTAACAGAGGTGCGACAGGTGATGCTCCCTTGTATGGTCATCGGCGATGGTTTCATCAAGAGCCATGCCTTGGAGAACATGAAACTGCTCTCTGATACTTTTCTCAGATATTTTGTCGGACCTGCAAACCGCCTTTATCAGCCTGATTTCGAGCAAAGATACCTCGCTGGCACCTTTACTGACACCGATCTGACCATGGAAGGGCAGGTGGCACAAGACCTGGCCTACCGATTTTTCAAAAGGTGTTTCGTTGCCACGATGGACATGATGAACAAAATTCTGGGCACCAACCACAAAGTGGTGGAGTGTTACCGCACCGAGGATGCCGATATGGTCCTCATGATCATGGGATCAGGGGCGGGAGTGATCAAAGATGTGATTGATTACTATCGGGAGACGAAAGGCTTGAAAGTTGGCCTCGTGAGGCCTGTGTTGTTTACCCCTCCTTGTTACGAGGAACTTGCCTATGGTGTCCGTAATGCCAAGATTATAACCGTGCTGGAGCGAAGTGGTATGGCACACAACCAGCTCCTTATGGCTGATATTCAAACGGCCCTGCAAGTTTCCAATCGTGCCGGCCGTGAGGGAAAGGAGGAACACCGGGTCTATGGTCGGCAAGACATGCCCACGTTGCTACACGGAGTGTACGGTCTGGGTAGCAAAGACTTCAACAAGTACGACGTTGCTGCGGTCATAGAGAATATGAAGGCATGTCTGGAGGATAAGCGGGGTCAGTTTCATCGGGATTTCTTTGTTGGCATCGAAGGCCCTTACACTCTCAAGGCGAAGCAACTCCCCGACTATCAGGAGCGGGAGCTTGGCATGACCTTCATCGGCATCGGTGCCGAAGGCGTGAAAACCGCCTTGGAGACAGCGGCACTCGTTTACGCCCAGGACAAGGGCGATGGCTGCAAATATATCCAGTCAGGGGCGCGATACGGGGCAGCGAGGAAGGGGGCGGCCGTCTTTATGAACATGCGCATCAGTAATCATCCTGTTCGCAATAGCTCCGAACTTACGGAACACGATGTGTTGGCTTTTTTCAATGAGAAGTTTGCCTCCGGCCATATCCTTCAGGAATATGTGGGAGGTCTTAAGCAACATGGGCTGTTTGTCATTAACAGTTCAAGGAGCAGTGATGAAATCTTGGCATCTTTTCCATCTCAGGTGCAGGAATTGATTGCGGAGCGGCAGATCAAACTGATGGCCATCGATGCTACCAGGGCAGCCCTGCAGAACCTGAACCGGAACTTGCCTGGTGCTGCCATTTTGGGACTCATTAACAAAGAAAAGCAGATTCTGGCGGAGGAAGAATTCGAGACCCGCCTGAAAGGTATCTTTGCGGAAAAACTAGGAGTAAAGAAGGGCAAGGAGGTCATTGAGTCCAACATTACACTCCTTAAATATGGAGCCGCGATGGCCTCATCAGGTTCCCCAGCAGAATTCGTTCAGGGAATAGATACGACGTGCGTCCCCTACGAGGTGGCGGAGCCCGAAAATTTCGGTCAGAATCATAAAGCAGCCGGTCTTCCTGTTGCCCTTACCGAGAAAGATGAACTGGGAACCATCAAGCCGGTGAACCTCATGGCAAACTACCGGGAGACCTTCCAAGAAAACATAGTCCAGCCAATCCTCGAGGGGAGGAGGGTTCCATGGGACAAGTTCCTGCCTGTGGTGCCTGCCGCCACCAGTAGACACCGAGACATGAGTCATGTCGGCAGCATGCTTCCGGTATATGATGCATCAAAGTGCACTTCCTGTGGCCTTTGCGTCACTTGCTGTCCAGACTCAGCACTCTATTCCACCATTACCGACCACCCCATGCCGGAGGCTGCCAAGCGCTATTTCAGAGTATTTAAGAAGCCGCCCAAAGGAATACCATGGGAGCGGTTTGCCATGAATATCGACGTAATTCCCGGAGCCTGTAAGGGGTGCGCTATTTGTGTCAATGTATGTCCCACCGATGCATTGAAAATGGTGGACAAGATGAATGTCACTGAAGCCGACTTTCTCCCTGATAAATATAAGGACTTCGATAAAACCCTGGAGGCGGCTTCTCATGTAAGCAAGATGGCTCTCAACCAACAGGTGCTTTTTGTCTTCTCAAAACTCTATCCAGGCAGACACACCCTTTGCCCTGGTTGTAGTGAGGGGACAATTGGCTTGCTAACGTTCTTTGCGGCTGAATCCTTGCGCAACAATCCACAGGGAATCGCCACCTTCTACCAGGGTATCAAGGTTCTCTCGGAACAAAGCCGGAGAGCCATTGACCACATGCTGGATCACGGCTTCAATATCTACACCATAAACGCCACCGGTTGCAGTGAAGTATCAGAGCTGGCCAACCCCTTCAACGACCGGATTTACCAGGCGGGTCACTACGGCTTCGGCACCGCCTCTGCAGCAGCTCTGGGAGCTAAATTCAGTCTGGATCAGGCCTATCTCAACGGGTTTAGTGAGGTGCTGAGTAAGATCATAGTATTCGCTGGTGATGGTGCTATCTACGATATCGGCAATGGTCCCTTCAACTATGCCTTGGGTGAAAATTACGACATCACCTGGGTGATCTACAATAACGAGGGCTATATGAACACCGGGGCGCAAAAATCTGGCGCCACCCGGTACGGCTGCGATCGTTCCACCTCTCCCATAGGGCAAGTGTATGGGGGCAAGACCACCTTGCATCGGCGTATCGTTAGCCAGGCCATGGGTATTTCCCATGTGTATGCGGCCAAGCTCAGCATCGACAATCCTTTCTACGCCATTAAGATTCTGAAGGAAGCCATCGCCTACAGTGGACCCTCGGTGGTGGAGTTTTTCTCAGCCTGCCCACAAGGACACCAGACCCATGATTGGGCTGGGCCTTTAATCTCGAGAATGATGGTAGAGGCGAGGAAGTGGCAAGTGGCAGTGAGAAGACCATTTCAGCGCTTGGACATCTCAGCAAATCCGGAGCCGAAGTCAATTTATCCAAGTGAAGGGAGATCTTTCAAAAAGAAAATCAAAAGAGAGCCGGCCACCTTTTATGATGTGGTCAGTATGCTGGGTCAGTACAACCGGCATATAAAAACCCATGAGGGCGAGGATATCCCCGAAATTATCCTGGTGAATGAAACGGTGAGCCTCTTTAGATGGTTCAGAAACCAGTATCAGGCCGGCTATCGAGACACCATGCCCACAGAAGAAGAAGTGGAACGCATTGTGGCCGAGCATTACCAGTT
>CBFDBW010000053.1:0-10815 GCA_965603145.1 uncultured Syntrophobacterales bacterium | reverse complement strand
TCCTGTTCCGAGCACGCTCGTCCCGCCACGGGCGGGACTATCACGCGAGCGCAGCAATTTTTACCGGTTTGGGTATGCAACGATAGGGTTCAACTCCATAACCAACGCGTCTTCCCTGGATTCGTGATAGTAACGAGGTCTCTTGTGCACAGCCACAAAACCTAATTTTTCGTATAAAGCCCGTGCCGCCCTGTTGGACCGACCCACTTCCAGCACCGCCAACCGCGCTCCCGCCGCATGACCCAGGTGAAAACCGTGCAATAGTAATTGCCACCCGATGGAGCGCCGCCGGTACTCGGGATGCACTGCCAAATTCGTTATCTGGAGTTCATCAGCCACCAGCCAAAAACAGATGTAGCCCAGCACTGGACTGATGTGCTCTCCTCCTCTCATGCGGGCCACTCTCAGGCCACCGTAGGATTTCCCCAGCTCTGCCTCAAAAGAAGCTTTACTCCAGGGACTCCTAAAACTCGCCCGTTCTATGGCCAGCACTTCGGCAAGATCAGCCGGTCTCATGGGTTCAACACTGAAGCACTTACCAATATCATCCTCAAGCCGGAAATCTAAGCCGCGGATAGCTAACCGAACATCCTCGGCTGACCTTGCCGTCTGGCTCTCTGCTGGCTGGTGGTCATGCACGAGATTCTACTCCACTACTTCTTGATCCAAAATCTCACTGGCCAATGAAATACTTCGCCGCCCATATTCCTTAATGCTTCGAGCCAATTCATCCACCTTATTGTCTGCGCGCGAATGTGCCAGCTTTAGGAGCATGGGTAGATTCAGGCCAGTAACAACCTCGATTCCCTCCTGATTGAGAAAACTAAGACTCAAATTAGAGGGAGTCCCGCCGAACATGTCTGTAAGCACAATCACTCCGTCGCCGTCGTCTACCTCATCCATTGCCTTGTCAATTTGCTGGCGCAGCTGGTCCACCGGCAAATCCGGATCGAGTGATAATCCTACACAATTGTCCATTTTATCGACAATCAGCTCAGCGGTGGCAACGAACTCTTGTGCCAACCGCCCATGAGTAACCACCAATATACCCACCATCAGTATTCTCCTAGCGAACTATCACCTTGCTATGCTCGCAGCCACAGTGAACAAAGAGACTATATTGCACATGCAAAGTAAATCCGAAATCCGAATATCGATCCGCCTCAGGCGGAGAAACAATTCTCAAATGTTCGAAATTCTCCTTCGGAGTCCCCACCCTGGGGGCGGGGCCCCGGTTTCAAATGACCAAAACTTTTTATGGGGATCTTCGTCAGTAACGTTTTGAACATTGGGAAATTAGGATTTCGGACTTGGTTATCGATGCTCTGTTTTACGTTCGCCGTGATTTATTCCCCTCCCGCATTGCATTCCACACGCTTAGTCCACCTCCACATCCCGGTGGCCTGCGGTTACCGGGTATCCCAGTTCGGCCAACTGCTCTTGCAGTTGTTCTGTGATCACTACAGATCGATGTTTTCCCCCTGTACATCCTACAGCGATGGTCAGATAATTTTTACCTTCATCACGATAACAAGGCAAGAGATAGTTTACCAACTCGGTAAACTTCTCCAGAAAAAGTCGGCTTTGTTCCTGTTGCATAACAAATTGGATTACCGCCTCCTGGGTACCGTTCAGGTCTCTAAGCTCCTTGACAAAGAAAGGATTGGGCAGAAATCTTACATCCATAATGATGTCTGCCTCCATCGGTATACCGTATTTGAACCCGAAAGATAGAACATTTACATGAAGTATATCCTGTGCAGGGTAAACAGTGTAGAGCCGGGAGATCATCCGCTTTAATTCATGTACATTGAGATTGGACGTATCGATAACCCGGGTTGCCATTCCTTTAAGATCCTTCAAGCTTTCCCGCTCGGCTCTGATTCTATCCGGAACAGTGCCCTCTCCCACCAGAGGATGTTTGCGGCGCGTTTGACTGAAGCGACGCTGTAGGTCCTCGTCGGTTGCCTCCAGGAAGACGATTTCCAGATCGGTGCCACGCTGCCGCAGCTCGCTGAAGATTCTCGGGTAGCTTTCGAGAAAGCTCCGCTCACGAATATCCATACCCAAGGCTATATGCCAGAGATCCTCGGAGGATTCCTTCCGCAGTTTGAGAAAATCCGGCAGCAATACAACCGGCAGATTGTCAATACAGAAATAGTCAATATCTTCAAATGCCTTTATGGCTGTACTCTTACCAGATCCAGAAAGTCCTGTGACCACAACGACTCGCAACCCCCTATGATCATTCATTCTTCCTGAATCAGTCATGGTCACCCCCAAACGGGCTGTTGCCTGACATCAATAAGGCGTGGAGTTATGGAAGGCGTATATTATGCGATTAGATGCTCAAAATGGCGAGAAAAGTCAATAAGGGGCTTACACAATTATCCTGAGATGCGTTCGGTCAGAACTCTTTGTCTTCTTCCTCGATTACTTGGAAGAGTTCTTCTTCGGTCCCGGCCTCCAAGAGCCTCTGGCGAAAGTGGGAACTCTTGAGCAACCTGGATATCTTAGCCAGAGCACGCAGATGAATGCCGGCGGAGTTTTCCGGAGCTATGAGCAAGAAAAAGAGGTGCGTTGGTCTGCCGTCCATGGAATCAAACTCGATTCCCGGAGTGCTGCGCCCGAACGACACGATTAGTTCATCGAGATCCGGAACCTTGCCGTGAGGAATGGCTATACCATCACCGATTCCGGTACTGCCCAGCTGTTCTCGCTCAAGGAGTACCTCCACGAGAGCTTCCTTGTCCAAGTCAGCCTTGCAATTCAGCAAGGCTCCGGTGAGCTCCTCCAGAACCTCTTTTTTGGTCCTGGAACGAAGTTCCGGAATGATGCATTCCCTATCCAGGATGTCCAGCATCTTCATCTATGCTCTCAGTGCACCTCTTGCCCATGGCAACGAGATCTCTTGCCTCTACCCTTACGGCCGCCGCACCTTTATCTGTTCTCGGGCTCTATAAGACCGTAGTTGCCATCCCTACGTCGATAGATGACGTTGATGTTCTGGGTCCTGGCATTAGTAAAGACCAGAAATTCGCTGTTGGCAAGATCCATCTGCATCACTGCTTCATCTATATCCATTGGTTTGGCATTAATCTGTTTTGTTTTGATAACTTCTGGTTCCCGGTCTTCTTCAAAACTCTCTCCAGCCAAGATGTTCATCTTCATCACCAATGGTTTTGTGCCGCCATCGCTTTTCCGCTTCTTTAGCTTCTCCCTATATTTCTTGATCTGAGACTCGACCTTATCTACCACCATGTCGATGGCCGAGTACATATCTCCGGTTTCTTCTTGACCATTAATCCGGAGGCCATTGGCATTGATGCTTACCTCGGCGATGTGCCTGAATTTTTCCACCGAAAGTACCACATGGGCCTCAATGGGATCCTCAACGTATTTCTTAATACGATAGAGTTTCTCTTGGGCGTAATTTCGCAACGTGTCAGATGCATCAATCTTTCTGAAGGTAACCGAAACCTGCATCTACATCCTCCGTTCCTTATTCCATTGTAGACGTTATTTCCATTCATTAAGCCAGTTGATCTACAATGTCACTGCTGGATAAATCCGAAATTCGGCTTTCAAAATTGAAAACAGGTACTACTTTCTTTTTCGCCTCTTGCTTCCCCACACAGGCTGCTTTCGCAGGTTTGAAGGCAATATGCCCAGCAGTTCCCGATACTTGGCCACAGTTCTGCGGGCAATGTCGATGTTCTCTTCGCGCAGCTTTTCAACCACGGCTTTGTCACTATAAGGTTTCTGTGGGTCTTCATTGGAGACAAGCTGACGGATGCGCTCCTTTACGCTTTCCGACGCTACGGCACTCCCGGTAAAACTACTGATCGAGGAGTTGAAGAAATACTTGAGTTCAAACACCCCTCGGGGCGTATGTATGTACTTGTTTGTGGTCACACGGCTAATTGTGGACTCGTGCATGCTCAGATCTTCTGCCACGTCTCGTAAAACGAGAGGTTTGAGATAAGCAATGCCCTTTTCAAAAAAATCGCGTTGAAACTTGAGGATGCTCTCAGCCACCCGGTAGATGGTGCGCTGCCTCTGATGAATGCTCTTGATGAGCCAGGCGGCAGAACGCAATTTGCTCTGGATATATTCGCGTGCTTGATCTGTAACATTACCGTCCTTGCTCAGGGCCTCGCGGTAAAAGGGGCTTAGCCGCAGCTTAGGCATGCCGTCTTCGTTGAGGAGGATGACAAATTCATTGTCCACTTTGTATACGAAAATGTCAGGACTGATATATTGGACTTCCTCCTCATCGTACTGCCTGCCAGGTTTGGGATCCAACCCTGTTATAGTGTCGATGGCCTCGCGTATCTCCTCCGGGTTCTTGCCGGTGGCCTTAACAATGGCGTGGTAGTTCCTATTTTCCAAGTCGTGCAGGTGATTCGTGATTATGTTGACCACCAGGTCATCTTCAAGCTCCAGATGTCTCGCCTGAATCAGCAAACATTCCTGCAGGTCCCTGGCTGCCACCCCCACTGGATCAAAGTCATGAAAATAATGGAGCACATCTTCCACCAAAGGCTCGTCGCATTCGGCCATCTCAGCTATCTCGGCTGTGGTGGCCTTCAAGTAACCATCCCGGCCCAGATTGCCAATGATCAAGGTGCCCACTTCTTTCTGGGCCTCATTCAGACTTGACAGGTGTAATTGCCATAGTAGATGGGCATCCAACGATGGCTTTTGGACAAGGCGACTTTCGATCGACGGCAATTCTCTCCGTTCTTCGCGCTCCATTCGCACCTTACTGCCGGAACTGTAATCTCCCAGGTAGTTTTCCCAGTCAAAATCTTCCTTGGCTTTCTCATCAACAGTGACCTCGGAGACCTCGGCCTCGCGGTTGACAGGTTGCTCTTCTTCGGCGCGATCTTCTTGCTCCGGCCCAACATCCTGGCTTTCCTCTAAGAGCGGATTGTCCTGGAGCTCCTCGCTTATGGTTTCCAGCAGTTCCAGACGGGACAACTGCAACAGCTTGATGGCCTGTTGCAGTTGTGGGGTCATAATCAACTGTTGCGAGAGTTTCAGGTGTTGTCTAAGTTCGAACGCCATTGTCACTCAGCATTGTTAGAGGGTAAATTCTTCTCCCAAGTAGATGCGACGGGCGCTCGGGCTCGAGGCAATATGGGCAGGATCTCCTTCTTCTAACACGGTACCTTCGTTTACGATATACGCGCGGTCGCAGACCTTCAGGGTTTCCCGCACATTGTGGTCGGATATGAGAATGCCTATGCCCTTCTCCCTTAACTGAGCGATGATTGCTTGAATATCGCTAACTGCCAGGGGATCAATACCAGCAAAAGGCTCATCCAGCAGCAGGAAACTGGGGCTCGTCACGAGAGCCCTGGTGATCTCCACCCGTCTCCTTTCGCCCCCTGAAAGCGAATATCCTTTACGGCGGGCCAAATGTCCAACATTCAGCTCATCTAAGAGTTCTGCAAGTCGCTGCCGTCTTTTCTCCCTGCTCAGATCCATGGTCTCAAGGATTGCCATGACGTTTTCTTGCACCGTCAATTTTCGGAAAATCGACGGTTCTTGTGGGAGATAGGTGATACCCCCCCGAGCCCGGAGGTACATTGGTTGCGAAGTTATATCTTTACCATGCAGAAAAATCTCACCTTCGTCTGGGCGAATCAAGCCCACGATCATATAGAAGGTAGTGGTCTTTCCTGCACCATTGGGGCCGAGCAGTCCTACGATTTCACCGCGGTTAACGGTCAGGCTTACATTGTTCACCACTCGGCGGCGGCGGTAGATCTTCACCAGGTCGGTGGCAACCAGGTTACCCACCTGTGTCGCTGCCTGTTTCTGACTTTCCCACTCCCGTAGCGCTGGCTCTGTCAACAGGACCTCCGCTCGCAGACCTGTAAATGGTCGCCTCCACAGGCCCGGATGGGCCTCCCTCGACGATACTTTTTTCGCTGTCCAGAAAAAGGATTATTTTATCGCCCTGAATAAAGTTTTTGTCTTGATGAACTTTGGGTTCACCGGTGAGAACGACTTTGTTTTCCGCGCTAAAGTAAACGGCGCGTTCTCCAGTTGCTACTACATTTTTCTGAGTAATGCGAACACTTCCCTCAACCATTATCTTATCAATTTTCGGGGCCAACCCCTCATCATTTGACTCGGGATTTTCTCCTTCCAGGTAAAAAATGGTCATCCGATCGCCTAAGATGGTAAGCTCTCCCTGCTTGGCTACCACATTGCCGATGAAAATTACCTGACGTTGTTGTTCATATGCTTCAAGCCGGTCACTTACTATACGAACAACGTCACTTTTCTTTGGGGGCGCAGCCTCTGCCCTGCACAGCCAACTAAACAGGAGCGCCAACATAGCCAGAACAACCACAAGGTAGATGCGGCCTGGCCACTTCTTATTGACCAGCTTATTCACCTATTCATCCTGTCCCGGGCACCTATGAAACACCCTGTCGTTGTCCCCCGAAGGACACAATTCCTTCCAAGGTGGTTTCAATGTGACTCAGGACACTCAGTTTCCGCTTCTCTATCTCAAGCCGCATACCCTGGCCTTTTAGAATGATGCCCTCTCCTTCAAGTAAAATTGGTAACCCCGTATGAATCAATTCCTTGTCTCTATTGTAAAGCAATCGATCCGTTGACAGTCTGTACCTTTCGCCGTAACTCACTTTGACGTTACCACTGATCTCCATATTATGGGTATCGTTGTGCAAAACTCCTGTATCCCCGGTAAGGAGAACCTCACCGCCATTTTTCAGAAAGAATATTGTCTTTACCTGGTCGAGTACAGTCTCCTGCCTCTCTTCAAAATATGTTGCTGTGGTCGCCCATACAGTCCAGCGAGCAGTCCCTTCTTTGACATCACGATATTCGAAATTGTTTAGGCTTAGACTGCCGTCATAGCTGGCTGCTTTGGTTACCACGGCCGGTAGAATGTGTTTCGACGAGCGCACCTTAAGGCCGACGAAAACCGCTAGTACCGCACCGGCCATAGCCAAAAAAAGGAGCCACCGAATAAAACGGATACGCTGCCAAAATTGCTGCTGCATGAATCCTCAGCGCCAGCCTGGCAATACTCTTTTATGCAGAGTATGCAACTTCCAGGCCCATCTCCCTTAAGAAGCCGGGTTGTTCTTCACATATACCATAGGCACTCACATACTGTAAAGCCCGTTTTTATAGAAATGTAAACAATTATATCAATAATTTCAATATATTATATTATCCAAAACTCAAAAAATAGAGAGAGCGTCCACTTTCATTCGATACTCATCAATTATAATCCCTAAATCACCCAATTTCCCAATTCTTTGATCTCTGCCTCGCTCCGGTGATACTTCACAGCGGCCTTTCCTCGCTCTCGCCGACGAAAGGCTGTACAGTAGCATGGATGTTCAGCAGGATCTCCACAAGATCGTCCATTTCAGCTATGGGGATAGAGTTGGGACCGTCACAGTGTGCCTGCTCCGGATTGTGATGCACCTCCAAAAATACCCCGTCCACCCCGGCAGCCACGGCTGCCCGGGCCAGTGTGCCCACAAAGCGGCGATCACCCCCAGAACGGTCTCCGGACCCTCCAGGAAGCTGAACGCTGTGGGTGGCATCAAAAACAATCAGGCCATGCTGCCTCATGAGGTGAAGAGAGCGCATATCCACTACCAAGTTATTGTAGCCAAAGGTAGTGCCCCTCTCAGTGAGCAAAATCTGTTGGTTGCCTGTGGCGTGAACCTTGGCCACGACGTTAGCCATGTCCCAGGGAGCCAGAAACTGGCCTTTTTTAAAATTGATGGGCTTGCCCGTTTCTGCCGCGGCCATCACCAGATCAGTCTGGCGACAGAGAAATGCTGGGATTTGAATAACATCAAGCACCTCAGCCGCCTTTTCCACTTCTGTAACTGAGTGAACGTCGGAGAGAACGGGTAGATTGAATTGGCGCCGAACAGTGGCAAGAATTTCCAACCCCTCTTCCAGTCCGGGCCCCCGGAAAGAAGAGTGCGAGGTACGGTTTGCCTTATCGTAGGAACTCTTGAATATCAGGGGGAGATCCCATTTGTCAGCCAGCTTGCTGAGATCTGCAGCCACGGCCATGGTGGCTTCAGGACTTTCGATCACACACGGTCCAGTTATGAAGAAAAGCCGACCATCGCCAATAATAAATTGGTCCAGAGCAATGGATCGCATCAGTAGCCTTTCTGGCCCGCCGGCGGCGGCTTGAGCTGTTTAGGATTTGCCTCTCTGGATAGCGTGTTCCAGTGAGCTTTTGATGAAATCTCGAAAGAGGGGGTGGGGATCCATTGGTTGGGATTTGAATTCGGGGTGAAACTGACAGCCGAGAAACCAGGGATGGTCCTCTATTTCGATGATTTCCACCAGTTGCTTATCAGGAGACTGCCCGGTGAACAATAGCCCTTTGCTCCCGAGTATCTCGCGGTATTCGTTGTTGAACTCGTAGCGGTGCCGGTGGCGTTCGTAAATTTCACCTTGGCCATAGGCAGCATGGGCATTTGAGTTCTTCTGCAAGATGCAGGGATATTCTCCCAACCGCATGGTGCCACCCAGATCGGCATCTTCGTCACGTCGCTGTACGGTCTTTGTCTGATAATCGTACCACTCACGCATGAGGTAGATAACCGGACCCTTGGTGTTCGGGTCATATTCCATGCTATGGGCCTCTTTGATTCCAGCTACATTACGGGCGAATTCCACCACGGCCATCTGCATACCAAGACAAATGCCGAAGAAGGGCACCCGGTTTTCCCTGGCGTATTTGATTGACTTGATTTTGCCTGTAAACCCACGAGCACCGAAACCACCCGGCACTAGAATGCCGTCTGCACCCTCTAGCAGGGCCTCGCCCCCTCCCGTCTCAACCTCCTCAGAATCTATAAAGGAAAGATTCACCCGACAATCATTGGCAACACCACCATGGACCAAGGCCTCGTTAAGACTTTTGTAGGACTCTCGCAAATCAATGTATTTACCAACAATGCCAATGGTAACTTCGTGCCTTGGATTTTTCAGGCGCTCAACCAGTTTTTCCCACTGTTCCAGCCGTGGCGCCCCGGTCCAAATATTAAGGAGCTGTATAATTTTGTCATCTAACCCTTCCTGATGAAATCTCAGGGGCACTTCGTAGATACTCTCCACATCCTGGGCTGTGATTACCGCCTCAGGCTCCACATTGCAGAAGTGTGCGATTTTGGCCTTAATCTCTTTGCTGAGGGGCATTTCAGTGCGACACAACAAAATATCCGGCTGAATGCCGATGCTACGCAGCTCTTTCACACTATGCTGGGTTGGTTTGGTTTTCACCTCTCCGGCCGCTCGGATGTAAGGAACCAACGTCAGGTGTATGTAGACGACATTTTCTTTGCCCACGTCTGATCTAAACTGCCGGATTGCCTCGAGGAAGGGCAGTCCCTCGATGTCACCCACTGTGCCACCTATCTCTATAATGGCCACATCCACACCATTGGTGACCTCGAGAATACACTTCTTAATCTCATCAGTAATGTGGGGCACCACCTGAACAGTTCCACCCAAGTAATCTCCCCTCCGCTCTTTTGTGATTACGGAATTGTAAATACTGCCGGAGGTGAAGTTGTTCTGTCTGCCCATTCTGGCAGAAGTGTAGCGCTCATAGTGCCCAAGATCCAAATCAGTCTCAGCCCCATCGTCAGTCACATACACTTCGCCGTGTTGGAAGGGGTTCATTGTCCCTGGATCCACATTAATGTATGGATCCAATTTCTGCAGGGTAACCCGCAAACCCCGGCTTTCCAGAAGGGCACCAATCGCCGCAGATGCTAATCCCTTGCCCAGAGAAGAGAGCACCCCCCCAGTGACAAAGATGAATTTGCTATTATTCAATCTGTTATCTCCTACCTTTTAGGAAAGCCAGAAATATAGAAATGGGCCGTGAAGCCGGGCTCAGTATAGCAAGCGAAAGTCAAATGTCAAGAAAGCGTAGATACCACCCTGCTGGGAGCATGCACCTTTTTTCTCTTGCAATTTGTTTTGAGTCATCCTATAGTAATTTCAAACTCGTACAGGAAATCTAAAGGAATCACAAATGGGGTCGAGACGCAATGAAATACTGGTTGCGACCCTGGTCTTTCCTGCCGAATTCCCAAGTTCATATCTTCATTTCACTACGCCCGGTCTCCGGGTATCGAGGCCGTAGAGTTGGGCCTTGGAACAAACGGTTTGGCATCCTTCCTGGGTGGTAAGGACCCCGAACGGTGAGGTTGATTCTTCATGCTCGTAGCCCGACGGATGTCCAGAGATCCTATCGCTATTTCACCTGAGGCCTCGATTCAAGAGGCCATTGAACTCATGAAAACGCATTCCATCCGTCACCTACCGGTGGTTGACGGACAAGAGCGCTTGGTGGGTTGGGTGAGCGACACTGAGCTCCGTGGAGTATTCATAGCCTCGATGATCGAAGAGTTAACGGTGGGCGATGTCATGATCGCTGACCCTATTACCGTATCGTCCTCTGATGTTCTTGAACAGGCAGCGCTTCTCATTAGCAAACACAAAATTGGCGGCATGCCGGTCCTCGAGGATGGCAAACTGGTGGGCATCATCACAGTCGTGGACATTCTGGAGGCTTTCGTAGACATAATGGGCGTGCTGGGATCTAGTTCGCGCCTTGATGTTCGACTCGGCGACTCTCGAGATGCCTTTCCAGAGGTGTCTCGAATCATTCGGGAGCACGATGGCGAGATCATTAGTGTTGGCATCTTGAGTCAAGAGTCCCCTGAAAGAATTTACTCTTTTCGTATCGAAAAATGTGACACTGAACCGCTGCGTCAG
>CBFDBW010000052.1:0-10831 GCA_965603145.1 uncultured Syntrophobacterales bacterium | reverse complement strand
ACAGCAACCTCCTTCTTGGCCGGCATCAGAGCACAACCAAGCAGAATAAACGGCAGCATCCACAACCCGACCTGTCTGATGACCTTCGATATTGGATTCATTAGGACAAATCCACAGCCCGAAATTTACAATACAGAAAAGGGTGCTTTAACCTCTCGAAACGAGGTCTTTTTAGCACCCTTTGATAGCATTAAGCAAGCCCCTATTGACGGTTACTTTTTGTCGTCATCAACCTCCTCAAACTCCGCTTCAACTACTTCTTCATCGCTGTCAGCACCTCCAGCAGCAGCCTCCCCGGGGTGCTCCTGAGTCGCCTCAGCCCCGGTGTCCTGAGTTGCCTGCTGGTACATTGCTTCTGCCACTTTGTGTGAAGCCTGCATC
The DNA here is from genome assembly GCA_965603145.1 of uncultured Syntrophobacterales bacterium. Lineage (GTDB taxonomy): Bacteria > Desulfobacterota > Syntrophobacteria > BM002 > BM002 > BM002. Next base: position 10,450 of record CBFDBW010000052.1, on the reverse strand, counting down.
AGCTCTTCTGAAGCTTGCTTGATGGCTTCAGCATCATCCCCTTCCATAGCTGTTCTGAGCCGCTGCATGTGCTCCTCTACGTTTTGCTTGGTGGCCACGTCAACCTTTTCTCCCATGTCTTTCAGGGTTTTCTCGGTATGATAGATGAGAGAGTCGGCATTGTTCTTAGCCTCGACCAGGTCTCTCTTCTTCTTGTCCTCCTCAGCGTGCATATCCGCTTCCTTGATAGCTCCTTGGATCTCCTCCTCACTCAAACCGCTGGAAGCGGTGATGCTGATGGACTGCTCCTTTCCTGTTCCCAGGTCCTTGGCCGAGACGTTAACAATTCCATTGGCGTCAATATCGAAGGTCACGTCAATCTGCGGAAGTCCCCTCGGTGCTGGGGGGATGCCCACCAACTCGAAGCGTCCCAGAGTCTTGTTATTTGGCGCCATCTCCCGCTCACCCTGCAACACGTGGATGGAGACGGCCGGCTGATTATCGGCGGCCGTAGAAAAAATCTGGCTCTTACGAGTTGGGATGGTAGTGTTTTTTTCGATGAGCTTGGTCATTACTCCGCCCAAAGTCTCAATGCCAAGCGAGAGCGGGGTGACATCCAAGAGCAGTACATCTTTCACGTCGCCTTTGAGCACTCCGGCCTGAATTGCAGCACCTACGCCAACCACTTCATCGGGGTTGACTCCTTTATGTGGCTCCTTGCCAAAAAGTTCCTTAACCTTTTCTTGGATCTTGGGCATCCGGGTCATACCGCCCACCAGGATCACCTCATCGATCTCTGAGGTCGCCAAGCCTGCATCTTTGAGAGCGGTTTGTATGGGAGGAACCACTTTTTCAACGAGATCCTCCACCAATGACTCCATCTTGGATCTACTTAACTTCATATTGAGGTGCTTAGGACCACTGGCGTCAGCAGTGACAAACGGCAGGTTGATCTCGGTTTCCATGGAGGTAGAGAGCTCCATCTTGGCCTTCTCTGCAGCCTCTTTGAGACGCTGCAAGGCCATTTTGTCTCCCCGAAGATCAAACCCCTGGTCTTTACGAAACTCATCAGCCAGCCAGTCAATAATCCTCTGGTCGAAATCCTCTCCACCCAGGTGAGTATCTCCATTTGTCGCCTTTACTTCAAAAACGCCATCACCAATTTCCAAAATGGAAATATCATATGTGCCGCCGCCCAAGTCAAAGACCGCAATCTTCTCGTCTTTTTTCTTGTCGAGGCCGTAGGCAAGTGAAGCTGCCGTGGGTTCGTTGATAATCCTCAGGACATTGAGCCCAGCAATTCGGCCAGCATCTTTGGTGGCCTGGCGCTGACTGTCGTTGAAGTAAGCAGGCACAGTGATCACCGCATCGGTCACCTTTTCACCCAGATAATCCTCCGCGGTCTGCTTCATCTTCTGCAGAACCATGGCCGAAATCTCTGCGGGGCTATACTCCTTGCCACGAATCTTGATGTGCGCATCACCGTTGTTAGCTTTGACGATCTCGTAAGGGCAGATGGAAATATCCTGCTTGACCTCTGGAGAGTCATACTTCCTACCGATCAAGCGTTTGACCGCATAGACTGTGTTCTCGGGATTGGTGATTGCCTGTCTTTTTGCAACCTGACCCAATAGCCGCTCGCCACTTTCTGTGAAAGCGACAATAGACGGAGTCGTGCGACCTCCTTCGGCGTTTGTGAGGACCTTTGCCTCTTTGCCTTCCATCACTGCAACGACTGAGTTTGTCGTCCCTAGATCAATCCCGACAATTTTTGCCATTGTTTCCTCCTCAATTTCTCATCCTAATGTAGTTCTCTAGTCTGGCCCTGTCTCTTATGCCTTTTTTACCTTTATCTTTACCTCACCACTGTTCGCTTCCGCAGCCTTGGCTGTGGTTTGCCCTCGGGTAGCGGTATCTTGCTGGCTAAACCGTTTGGACACAATTACCACTGCCGGCCTAAGCAACCTCTCCTTGAGCAGATAGCCCTTCTGTAATTCCCTCAGGACTGTGTTGGGCTCGTGATCATCGCTCTCTTCCTGAGAAACGGCCTCGTGAAAGTTCGGGTCAAAGGGTTTCCCTGCTGCCTCTACCGGCGTGCAGCCGAACCTAGTAAGCGTGTCAAGGAAGCCCTTGAGCGTCATGTTTAAGCCCTCCACCAGCCCCCCCTGATCTGCACCGGCTTTCGAGTGTTCTAGGGCCCGTTCCAAATTGTCTATTACGGGCAGCAACTGACGCATAAAAGATTCATTTGAGTAGCGAGTCTGCTCCTCTTTCTCTCGTTGCAGCCTTTTCTTGAAATTTTCAGCCTCCGCAGCAGTGCGCAGAACTCGTTCCTGGGCTTCACTGAGCTCACCCTCCAACTCCCGGTACTTGGCCAAAAGCGTATCCCCATCCGCCGTTTCAGGGTCAAAAGCCCCCTCTTGCTCAAACTCAGCCTCCTCCGCTCGAGCTTGGTTCTCCAACTCAGGTGAGATCTCTTGTTGGTCCTCTTTTTTTTCGTTCACACTGTTCTGAGGTTCGGCTGCTCGCTCTTTTTTTGAAACCACCCTTCTTCCTCCATTGCTTCCCACTACTCTTTAATAACGATTAGCGCTGAGTCAAGCCCCCCTACCCTTATATTCACAATAAAGCTCCCAAAAAAATGAAGGGAGCTTGTAAGATAAGCCAAGATTTTCGTTCGGACCTAGAAAGTGTCCTCCAGCATCTTACTCAGGAGCTTGGCAGTGTAATCCACGAGAGGAATAATCCGCGAGTAGTCCATTCTCGTGGGCCCAATTACACCGAGGGTACCAAGAACCTCATCGCCGCTGGCATAGGGCGAAGTGACAAAGCTTACACTTTCCATGTCCAGCAGTTCGCTTTCTGAGCCGATAAAAATGTTGACCCCCCCGGCGGACATGCTTTTATCCAAAAGATCGATAATCTTGCTTTTTTCTTCGAAAGCGTTGAAGATCCTTCTCATCTGCTCCACGTCGGAAAATTCTGGGTTGTCCAAAAGATTGGTCCTGCCGCCGATGTAGAGCTCACTATTTTCTGTGTTCTCCTGCAAAGCCTCCTGACTTAATTCCAGGGCCTTGGAAAGCAAACGGTCAAAGAGGACCTTCTCTTTTTTCATCTCCTCCAGCAACCGCGCCTTGACCTCGTGCAGGGTAAGATCCTGCAACATGTCATTGAGATAACGACCATATTTGTCCAGTTCCTCCTGAGAAATGTCTTCTTTTATTTCAAAGACCGTATTGTGAACAATGCCGGCCTGAGAAACCAGAATGGTCATGAGCATACTCGTACGCAGCCGAACGAACTCGATCCGCTTGAGCACCGTGTGAGAGAGGCGAGGTGTCAGGACCACACCAGCCTGCTTGGAGAAAGACGAGAGGACCTTGGAAGTCTCTTGCAGCAATCCTTCCACCCGGGACACACCGCCCCTGTAGGATCGTCTGATTTGTTCTCGATCGGCAAGGCTCAACTGCTGTATCTTGAGAATTGCGTCGATGTATACTCGGAGTCCGAGTTCGGTGGGAACCCTGCCCGCGGATGTATGCGGTTGATAGAGGAGGCCGAGTTCCTCAAGGTCTGCCATTACATTCCGGATGGTTGCTGGACTGACGCTCAGACCGTGCCTTTTTGCTATCGCTCGAGAACCAACGGGCACACCACCCTTGATGTACTCGAGGATAACCGCCTCCAGCACCCGACGACTTCTTTCCCCTCTCACGAGTCCTTTCATGGCTACCTTTTTAGCACTCGCTCCCATCGAGTGCTAAGCAAATTAGCAATCGCTCCCAGCTTTGTCAAGACTTAAATAGGAGCGATCTGAGCACATCCCGATAGTACTTTGCCGGCGCACAGGGGGCAAAAAAAATGACCGCCTGGGTGGGGCCACATCCAGACGGTCAAGAGAGAGGAGAAAAAGAGTTGAAGAGTCAAGAAGGCAGGGTGCTCATTTTCGTGCTGTCCTTACCATCCTTACTCGTTTCACTAAACATAGCAAATTTCCTGCCACTTCTACGTATTGGCCGAGTATTTTTATCACCTTGAAATCATTAGTATTATATGGATTTTTATCTTTATGGCCTAACGCGAAAAAAGCAAATCCGGACATAATCCGGACATAATCCGGACATAATCCGGACTACTTGAGCACATATCGGGTACTTCTTCCTTTGCCAACACGTGCAACAATATCCAAATCCACCATTTGCCTGAGATCTCGACGGGCATGACGATCAGAGATGTGGTTTATTTGGATGTAGTAATCGTTGGTTATATAGCCGTTTTTCTTAATAAAATTTATAGCCTTGACCTGCCGTTGATTGAGTCCTAGATAGGGCAGCAACTCACCATCTTCTGCCATGTCCGAGGTAGTTTGGGTTTGACCCGAGGTTTCTTTGGTGATGCCCGGCAGTCGCTGCTGGAACAGCTCCTCGGGTAAATCCCGGGGACGGACATCGTCACCGTCGCAGAAGATCACCGCACGTTCGATGACGTTTTCCAGCTCTCGCACGTTCCCTACCCAGTCATACTGGTACAGGTACTTAAGTGCTTCATGACTCACGCTTTTGACTGGAATCCTATTTGCTTCGGCGGCCTTTTTCAAAAAGTGGTGAACCAGAAGTGGTATATCATCTCTCCGTTCTCTCAGTGGCGGCACCTTAATGCGGACTACTTTCAGACGATAATAAAGGTCCTCTCTGAAACGCCCCAGCTCCACCTCCCGGTCGAGCTCCCGGTTGGAAGCGGTAACCAGTCGGGCATCCACCTGCAAGGTCTTGGTGCCGCCCACCCGCTCAAATTTCATCTCTTGCAAGACCCTAAGCAATTTTACCTGCAGAGCAGGAGACATATCGCCTACTTCATCTAGAAAAAGAGTTCCGCCGTGTGCTAACTCAAACCGCCCTTTCCGTTGCGTGACAGCGCCGGTAAATGCCCCCCGCTCATGACCGAAGAGCTCGCTCTCCAGCAACGTTTCCGACAGCGCCGAACAGTTCACCGAAATAAATGGCTTATCGCGCCTAGGACTGTTGAAGTGAATTGCTCTGGCAATGAGTTCTTTGCCTGTGCCCGACTCTCCAGTTATCAACACTGAGGCTCGAGTTTGGGCCACCTTTTCTATAATCTCATAGACCTGGCGCATGATTTTACTCTTACCTACAATGTTACCGAACTGGAAGCGCTCCTGCAGTTCCCGGCTGAGCAACCGATTCTCCTGCTTGAGTCGGTGCATCTCTATGGCTTTTCGAATGGTAAGTATCAGCTCTTCGTTCTTAAAAGGCTTGGTGATGTAATCGAAAGCGCCCCGCTTCATAGCCTCCACAGCCTTTTCCACTGTGGCGTATGCTGTCATCATAATTACCGGCGGGTCGGGTTGCCGACTCCGTAATTGGGCGAGAAATTCCATCCCATCCGGACCAGGCATTCTCATGTCAGTTATCACCAGATCCAGGTCATGGCTCATGGTAATTTTGAGCGCCTCGGTGGTGCTGTCGGAGGTAATCACTTCGTATCCGGCATCCACGAGGAGAGCCTCTAGGACCAGAAGGTAGTTCTTCTCATCATCTACGATAAGAATGGTTTCCATGATTCTCTTCTGCTGTGCCAATCAATTGAAATATAATGCGTTTAGCTCACAACCGGGTTCACGGGCAGGGAAATGATAATAGCTGTTCCCTTGTCTTCCACCTGCGCTCGTTCTTTCCTTGGTGGACTTTCAATCTGAACTGTACCACCATGGCTTTCAATTATGTTCCTGACTATGGGAAGTCCCAGCCCGGTACCCGTTTCGCGAGTGGTAAAAAAGGGATCAAAGATCTTTGCTATCGTTTCTTGAGAAATTCCAGCACCCGTATCGGAGATGACCACCTCGAGGCTATCGTCCTGGGAGTCTTTGTAACGCGTGACTACCTTAATTGCCCCCCCATCATCCAAAGCTTCCATGGCATTTACGAAAATGTTCAAGAAAGCGCGATAGAGCAAGTCGGCATCTGCGTAGACCGGGGTGCCATTCTCGGCAAAACGCTTTTCAACGGTAATATCTCGCCTTTTGAGTTCAACCTCCAGAAACTCAAGATTTTTCTCTAGCACTTTATCCACCTGGCACTCTGACAAATGTGGCGTGGTTGGACGAGCAAAATCCAAAAATTCCGTGACAATTGAGTTCAAACGGGTCGTCTCCTCCATGATTATTTTGCCGAGCTGCTTCTTTTGATCACCTTCCTCAAGTTTCTGATGCAGAAGCTGGGCGGTGGAGCCGATGATCCCCAGTGGATTCCTGATCTCATGGCTGACGCCAGCAACCATCTCTCCCAAAGCGGCCAATCTCTCAGCCTGATGAAGCTGTTCCTCCAAGCGCCTGCGCTCCTCACTTCTTTTGGCGATAATGCCCTCTGCCCTCTTCACAATTAAACGTAATACGAAAAAGAGAAGGCTCATTACCACCAGCTGGCTCAAAATAATGTTATTCTGGAAACTGGTAATGGCCGCATAGTCCTCGGAAATATCCTGGGTAATCTCGAACACCCCAAGGATACGGTCCTGCTCTCTTAAGAGGTGGCGCTCCATCCGCAGGGGGATATAGGTTTTGAGCTGCCTCTGCTTTGCCACCCCTCCAAGCTCAAAACCGAGAAAGCCCCCTCGTGAAACCAGCCGCGATGAAGATTTCCCTTCACGTGCCAAGTTGAAATCTCTGCCGCCAAGCCCGGAGATCCCCACCAGGGAACGATCCGTGCTATAGCTGATCACCCCTTTGAGATCATAGACGTCAACCCTGTCCACCTTGAATCCGTGAATGGTGTTGCGAACCACCTTGTCCATACGTTCATACTGTTTCGGAGCGCCGAGCATAATCCGACCAAACTGCAGCACCGTCGGCAGGACGAACTGGCTGAAGACCTGATGGTTCAAATTGATGGCAACCAAAAGGGCATACTGTTCACTCTGTCTGAAGAGTTCGTTCTTGGCCCGCTGTGAGATGAATATGGACAGCATCAGGGTAGGAATGAGAATCACCACAAGGCTGGTCAGAGTGAAATACTTCACCAACCGAAAGGGTTTGATACTTTCTCTTGCCTCAACCCTCATCCGCATGAATATGACCCTTGCTTTTTTCCACATTATACAACATTTGATGTAACACAACCCGTACCGCTTCTGAGTGGGTTAGAAGCTCAAGCGCACCGAAAGTGCCATCCGCTCTTTTCCAGGCTCCAACCCAAAAGAAAGCCGATACTTTTGCTCGAGCTCCCTGCGGTATTTCCTTTCCTGCTTCTGATTCTCCTCACGTGCCGCTTGAACCGCACTGCGGATACCCCCTTGGTACCACCCCAACTCGAAAAAGACGAGAATCCCGCCGAGAACCGGACTATCTTGTTGAAAAGCTATAACTGCTCCGGCGATAAAGAGAGCGTTAAGCAGGAATGATGAAGCGGCCTGGCCTGACCGACCCACGTAAAGATGCCCTGAACCTGGCAGCACCGCGGACAACGTTCCCGCCACGGCAGGGGACTTCTTTCCTTTTTCAGGTCTCTGCTGCAACGCTTGGCGCAGTGATCTTGCCCGAGGATAATGTGTGCTTTCTGGCTTGAGCAACTCCAGAGTGGCAATTGCTTCCTCATATTTGCCGCTGTCGATCTGAAGCCATGCCAAGCGCACGTATACGGCATCAATTTCTGGATAGTCAGGGTACCGCTCAACAAATTGTTTAGCCCAGTAAATGGCCTCCGGATAACGTCCCTGTTCCTCGCGGATCGCTACCATCTCCAACAAAGCTTCGCGCCCAGCAGGTTCCTCGGCTCGGCGATTGTGGAGCCTGATTAAGTGACTGAAAGCCTTCTGGGACTTTCCCTCCCGCCGATAGCAGCGGCCAATTTGGAGTTCAGCCTCCGGGACACGAGGGTCAGTCGGAAACAAAAAGAGAAAACGCTGATACTCACTCAGGGCCCTGTAAAAATCTTGCTCCTGATAGAGGTGATCGGCAAAATCCCACAAAAGGTCCGCCCGTTCTGCTGCCGCAACTGGCTGGGCCATACCCGAAAAATATAATAACAAAATCCAGCACCAGCTGAACCGGCCTAATAGTTTGGCGCCAACCATTTTTGCATCCGCTTCAGTTCTTTGGTGGATTCTTCATCTCCAGCTGCCTGTTCCAGGGCCGACTGCAACTTCTTCTGCGTATTTTCGCTATTATCCCTCCTGCTCACATACTCTCTGTCCAAGTCGCGGGCCTTGAAGTAGGCCTTGGCTGCGTCCGCATATCGCTTTTGGTGAAAAAGAGCCACGGCCAAGTTATATTGAGCTTTGCAGTACTGCGGGTCTAGCCTGACGGCCTGGAGAAACTCTTTTTCTGCCTGCTCCGGGCGGTCCTGCTTAAGATAAACCACGCCGAGGTTGTTATGGGGAGTCGGGTAGAAATTATCAATTTCGATGGCCGTTAGAAAGTGAATCTCCGCCTCCTGCCAATTCCCTGCTTTGAGGTAATAGTAGCCCAGCGCATTCCGGTAGGTGGCTTTGTGGGGATGCAGCTTCACTAGCTTCTTGTAGCGATTGATACCTTCTGTTAAGGACCGCTCAGCGCCCCTCGCCAATAACGGCCCCACAATGAAGGAACTCAACAAAATCAGGATGGCAATACTTCTGCGGATCATAACTTTTATCGTCGTTGTCGCACTGGCTCATTCGTGATTTGGACTTAGTCTCGCCGCGTCGCCGCGTCGTTCAGCTATCTGCCTACTGCTTACTCTTTACTGCCGACTGCCTGCTGGCCCTTAAGCTTTGCGCTTGGCTGCTTTTACCCGCTGGCGCCAGTAATTCAAGCGCTCTCCCACAGTTGCCTCAAACCCCCGATTTGTTGGCTCATAAAACCGTAGGTCCTGTAAATCCTCAGGGAGATAGCTCATTGGAACGTGGGCCTCGGAATAATCATGCGGATAACGGTGACCACGACCGTAACCCAATTGACGCATCAGACCGGTTGGTGCATTGCGGAGTGGCAGTGGAACCGGCAAATTACCCTTGTCTTCGGCCTCCTGCCTCGCCTTACCGTAAGCCTTATAAAGGGCGTTACTCTTCGGTGCCGTTGCCAAATAGACTGCTGCTTCGGCCAGGGCCAAATCTCCTTCAGGCCGTCCCAGAAAATGAAAAGCCTGTTGGGCCGCAACCGTTACCATAAGCGCTCGTGGATCGGCCAAACCCACATCCTCCGAAGCAAAGCGCACCATTCTGCGAGCTATATAGAGGGGGTCCTCTCCGGCCTCGAGCATCCTGGCAAGCCAATAGAGAGCCGCATCAGGATCGCTTCCTCGTAAACTCTTGTGTAGTGCAGAAATCAGGTTGTAGTGTTCCTCACCATCCTTATCATAAATGAAAGCCTTTTTTTGGACGGCATCAACCACTGTCTGAAGGTTTAAGTGGCGCCGTCCACTGGGGTTCGGCGCTGTGGTCAGTACAGCCACTTCCAGGCCATTGAGGGCCAAACGTGCATCTCCTCTGGCCGCTCGGATCAGATGCGCCAGTGCATCTTCATCTATGTCCGTGTTCAGTCCGCCCACTCCTCGTTCCTTGTCCTCGAGAGCGCTCTTGAGAATCACCTCCAAGTCATCCTCACTCAGCGGTTCCAACACCACCACTGGCGCCCGCGATAGCAAAGGCGAAATGACCTCGAAGGAGGGATTCTCTGTGGTTGCTCCGATGAAGGTAATCGTGCCGCTTTCCACGTGAGGAAGGAGTAAATCCTGCTGGGCCTTGTTGAAGCGATGGATCTCATCCAAGAACAAAATAGTACGCTTTCGGCTCATGCTCTGCTGTTGTCTGGCTTCATCAACAGCAGCCCGTACATCCTTGACGCCGGCGGTCACCGCCGAAAGGTTTATGAGGTGCGCCTCCGTATCTCGCGCAATCAACCGTGCCAGGGTGGTTTTGCCGCATCCTGGAGGACCCCAGAGAATTAGAGATTGCAGTTGGCCATGCCTGAGCAGCCGCCCTATCAGCTTTTCGGGAGCCATCACCTGCTGCTGGCCCACAAACTCGTCCGCAGTGCTGGGGCGCATGCGTTCCGCCAACGGTGGTTCGGCCTGCCAGCCCGCCGAGCCAAAAAAGTCCTCTTGTTTCAATACCCCACCTTGGTAGCAGTCAACGACGAGCTCTCAGCAGAATAAGGTTTTGTTCTCATTGAATGCTGAGAGCTGATGGCTGACAGCTTGATTATCACTAGTTATTTCAAGGGATTTGAGCGAAACCTTACCCCATGCAATCTGGTTTGTCAATGCAGGCGCCTGCCCCAACTTCACCTCCTCCACCACCTGGTTGGTGCCCGTCAACAAACCCAAACTTCCTCACCCCCATGGGGATGAAGGTGGGGTGAAATAATGGAGAGTGATACGGAGCCTGACTTGGAGGGAATTGCTGCCTATAAGAGGGTGTTTTGCTTTGAGAGAAGTAGGATTGAATGGGTTTCTAGATGTCTAATTTTGGTTTCTCG
>CBFDBW010000051.1:0-10847 GCA_965603145.1 uncultured Syntrophobacterales bacterium | reverse complement strand
CGACCGGGCGATGGTGGGGAGAAGCTTTTATTTCGTTAGCGATTTAGATTATAATGCCCCGGCTCAATATTCTAGCCCGGATATGACTGCTCTCCTCCACGGACTGGCGCCGGCAATTTATGCAACATCCGGGCTAGAATAGGTAACTCTTAGCCCGGATTATTCATGAACTAACTTCGCTTTCATGAATAATGCAGGTTAGCTGGATTGTGCCAATGTCATTGAAAATATTGTTGATCTCTCCCATTGGTCTGAAGAAGATTTTAGGGGCGGAATTTTTCTTTAAGCTCCCATTTTTAGGATTACCTACCATTGCCGCGTACACTCCGCCGGACTGCGAAGTCAAGATGGTGGATGAGCGCATTAGTTCGGTGGATTTTGACGAGGATGTAGACCTTGTCGGGATCACCGTGATGACTCCGCTTGCCACCCGGGCATATGAGATCGCCGATGAGTTTAAGCGCAGGGGAAAGACGGTTGTGATGGGAGGCATGCACGTGTCAGCCCTCCCGGATGAAGCCCTGCAGCACTGCGATGCGGTTGCGATTGGAGAGGGGGAACAAGCATGGCCACAGATGGTGGAAGACTTCAAAAGAGGGGAACTGAAGCAAATATACAAGGCCGAAAAGTTGTTTGACTTATCGGCAGCGCAACCGCCCCGATGGGATATCATTGACAAGGGGTTATATAGTCCGGTGGACTTTATCGAGACCACTCGGGGGTGCCCAATCAACTGCAATTTCTGCGCTGTTACCCAGTTCTACGGGGCAAAATACCGGACCAAACCCGTCAATCTTGTTGAGCAAATGGTGGCGCAAGTGAAGCCGGTGGATAAAGTTCTGGCCCTCAAGAATCTCATATTCTTCGTTGATGACAATATCGTCGCCAACCGCAAGCATTGCCTGGAACTACTTAACATGTTGAAAACCTATAACATCCAGTGGCTTTGCCAGGCATCCATATCGGTGGCGAAGGATGAGGAAATGTTGCAGCTGATGTCCGAAACGAGATGCCTCGGCCTCCTTATAGGAATGGAGAGTCTCTCTGAAGACACCTTGGCGGAGTGTGGCAAGCGCATCAATAAACCGGCAGAATACGAGCGGGCCGTGGCCACGTTGCACCGTTATGGCATAGGCGTCAAGGCCACCTTCATGCTCGGCTTCGACAACGATGATCCGTCCGTATTTCCCAAGATGGCACGATTCATTCGCAAGTCCAGCTTAGATAGTGTCTATTTCAGCATTCTCACCCCTTATCCCGGCACCCGGTTTTATCAGAAGCTTGAAGAGGAGGGCAGATTGCTCCACAATGATTGGGAGAAGTACGACACCGCTCACGTTGTCTTCCGTCCCGAGAAAATGACCGTGGAGCAGCTGGAGCAGGGATTTATTTGGCTTTACAAGAAAACGCTTTCGCTCGGTTCTATAGTTTTGCGACTTGCCCGAGCCAGAACAAATCCTCAGTTTTTTCTTCCCGACAATCTAGCCTTTCGATCCTGTCTTTTGAAAATGCTACGAGAGAGATAATAATGATTTTGGATTGCAGATTGTGGACTGATAATTGCAAATTGCGTACTCCATCTGTAATCTAGAATCTGAAACTGTGGGAGCGGCTTTTAGCCGCGATTCTGAATACTTTCCATGAGCGGTTCTCTATTGTGGTTGCGACAGTTGCTTGCAGGTCTCATGGCTCTGGTTTTATTGGGCTGCGCTACCGCTCCACCTGTTCCAGAAAGACTGGAGTTTCTCAACTACCAGGGCCAGGTAAATGAACACCACACTCTCATTAAGGCCTCACCTTCACAGGTATTTGCGGTGCTAACGGATTTTGACAGATTTGTGACCTTAATTCCCACCGATCGTGTTGAACTGAGCAAGGTGACCCCTGGGCCTTACCAGGTTGGTACAACCATTCGCGCCGAAACGATGTATAAGATAAAATTTAGCTGGGATTCAAAAGTGGTGCACCTGGAGAAGGATCGCCTCCTGGTGTTGCAGTTCCAGGATGGGCCCTTCCGGGGTGGCTACGAGGTGTGGGAATTGAGGCCCCAAGGAAGCTGCACCAGAGTGAGCCATACCTTTGTTTACAATATTTCCAATTTTCTCTATCGATTGGTGTGGGTGTTCAAGCGGGGTGAGAAAAAACACAACACCTTGACGGAAGTGACTCTGCTGAATCTGAAACGGGAATGCGAAGAAGGGCTGTTGCCGCCTTTTATGGGGGGCCCCAAAGAGGAGGAGGGGTGTGACCTCCTGTTTTCTTTGCCAAGGTAGTGAATTCAGACCGTTCATTCGTGAAGGCCAATGGCAATACGTGCGCTGTCTCAACTGCGGGCTAATCTGCCTCCAGCCGCAACCATCCAGCAGTTTTCTCCAAGATCACTATCAGGATTACTTACCTGTCCATCCCCAAGAGATAAAAAGGTGGCGTCGACTGATGGCCCAGGTGTTTGCCAAGAGCGGCAACCTCATTGAGGAAATAATGCCCGTGCCGGGACGGCTGTTGGACGTGGGCTGCGGTTACGGCTTCTTCCTGAAGGAGCTGGTTCAAAGGGGCTGGCAGGCGGAAGGAATTGAAATCTCTGCTACAGGTTTGAACTACGCTCGCAATAAATTAGGGTTGAATGTATCCGACAAAACCCTGCCGCGACCCGACTGGCAAGATAATTGCTACGATGTCATCACGTTGTTTTATGTGATTGAGCACCTACAGGACCCAAAGAGTGTTCTCAAGGAGGCCCATCGGCTTTTACGACCCGGTGGCTTGCTCTTTCTGAGGTGGCCGCACACCGCTCCTATAGCAAAGCTACTGAGGCCCTGGGCGGAGCGGCTGAAACTCTATCAGGCCCCCTCTCATCTGTTTGACTTTTCTCCAATGACTATATATAAAATTCTTGACCAATCAGGTTTTCATGAGATCCGGACAACTGTCTGTGGTTGGACCAGACCAACCACGAGGGGAGCGCAGTTGGCGGCATGGATCTTTGGCAGTCTGGGAGAGAAATTGGCCAGGATAAGCGGTGACCGTTTGCTGCTGCCTGGGGTGAGCAAGACTACTTTGGCCCGGCGATGAGCCGTTCACAACCAACCTTGCGAGGTAGTCATGTCTAAGACTTCCATGATCACCATGATGTGTGTTGCTGCTCTCTTGATTTTGTCGGGCTGTACTAGAAAGGAAGGTATCGTTCGGCTCAACACGGACCCCCCTGGGGCGCACTACTATTTGGATGGTATTGAGAAGGGGGCAACCCCGGCGGAATTTGCATGGGACCTCAAGAAGCCAATAGTGCTCGAGTTCAGAAAAGATGGCTACCATCCTGAGCAGGAGCTGCTCACCGAAGCCTGGGTTACGTATCAAGCCAGCAAAGGAAATTATGTAGAGACCAAGATTGGTAAAGCCACCACACAATGGACAGTAACAATTAACCGCAAGCTGAAAGCCGCGCCTCCAGGAATGACTTCGGGAGTTGAGGGGCAGTAGGGTAACCCGACTCTACGTTAGAACTCGAGAATTGAAGGCCTAGATGCTGCAAAAGATCAAACAACGAGTCTCGATCTGGAGTGAGAGCAGGTGACGACCCACTCTTCATTGCATCCACCCAACGGGAACAACTTCAGTGGATCTGAGGCTACCGGGCGGCAATCTCCGGCCGATGGGCCGGTAGTTGGCATTCCACGCGGACTTCTCTATTTTAGATACCAACCCCTGTGGACAACATTTTTCGCCCATTTGGGAGTTACGGTTCAGGTGTCACAGCCCACCGAACGGTCAAGATTTGAGAGCGCCCAAAGCCTCACCCGCAGCGATCTTTGTCTCCCTGTAAAAGTCTTTTTGGACCATGTGGCCAGGCTGAAAGACTCGGTGGACTATCTCCTTTTACCTCGGGTCATCAGCGTCAGCCCAGACGCTTATATGTGTCCAAAGATTCTGGGATTGACCGACATGGTTCGTAATGTGTTCCCGAACTTGCCAGATTTGTTGACACCAAGGATTAACGCCAAGCTGCCAAAACCAGAGGGATTTGCCGAGGCCTGCTTTGAGGTGGGACACCACTTCGACAACAGCCAAATCCGGGTGGAGAAGGCGTGGGAGGCTGCTCAGAAGGCTCAGATTGAATTTGAACAGCGGCTGCTGAGCTATCCCCTTGACCAGGCCTTAGGCCCATGGGACGAGACTTTTTCCAAGCAAGACAGTACGTCTGGTTTACAACCTCGGTATCGAGTAGCAGTCATCGGCAGGCCCTACATCTCCTTTGATAAGGCTCTCAGTCACGACCTGCTGAGTCTGCTCAAACGGCATGGTGTGCAGATTGTTACCCCGGAATCTCTGCCCCGCGAAGTCAAGGACAAAGAAAGTCAGAAACTATCCAAGCAAGTATACTGGCAACTGGGCAAAGAACTGGTGGCTGCGGCGATGCACTATATGCAATGTGCAGATGTGGATGGCATCATCAATGTCTCCAGTTTTGGCTGCGGCCAAGATTCCTTTACTAACGCCTTGGTGGACTACTACGTCACCAAACATTCACATAAACCATATCTCAATTTGGTCCTGGACGAGCACACCGCCGACGCCGGTTTGGATACCCGGGTGGAGGCTTTTCTGGACATGGTGGACCAGAGGACAAAAGATGGGCCTTTTGGGTCGAGAGTGGTCGAGGAGGAAGCAGAGCCCTTCAATTCCAAAAAGTTTGTCAAGCAACCCACATCACCAGAGATGCACTTGACCATTCCCCACATGGGTCATCTCCATATTGGCTTCGAGCAGGTGTTCAAGAATCTGGGCGTGCACATAACCATGCCACCTCGCCCCAACAAAGAAGCACTGATGCTGGGGACGCGCTATTCTCCTGAGTGTGCCTGCCTGCCGTTCAAACTGAATTTGGGTAACATGATCCAGGCGTTGAATCAGGGTGCCACCGATATTATGATGACTGGCGGCTTCGGCCCCTGCCGTTTTGGCTACTACAGCGTGATTCAGGAACAGATCCTGCGGGACTTGGGCTACGAGTTCCGGATGGGTCGAGCAGATGACCCTGACAGCCTGCGCGACATGTTGGACATGGTCAAGAGAATCGCTGGGCTTAAGACCAAATGGGATTCTTACAAGGTGTTTTTCTTCATACTCTATCGACTGGCTTTGGTGGACTGGGCTCTACGGCGTGCTCACTGGCTGCGGCCAAGGGAGATTGAGAGACGAGCAACTGATCGGGCCCTTGGTCGCAGTATGAAGATAATAGAGGAAACCAGTCGATTTCGTGATTTGTGGCAAGCGAAGAGGGAGGTACGTAAGGTATTGGCTGCGGTTGCCCACGACCGCAGTCGTTCTGTTCTGCGGGTAGGCATTGTAGGTGAGATCTTCATGGTCCTGGAAAATTACGCCAACATGAATGTGGAAGAACGGCTGGGGGAGATGGGAGTTGAGATCCATCGTGGCGTTTGGCTCAGTGACTGGCTCAACGACCGCTATCGCTTCAAGCTGTTCAGGCGTAACCAGTTCAAGTGGGCCCTCCGTCAGGCCGCACCATACTTGCGTGAACCCAGTGGGGGTGAAAGCGTAAAGTCTGTAGGCAAATCAGTCGGCTTCGCCAGCAAAGGGTTTGACGGTATCGTTCACCTGATGCCTTTTACCTGCATGCCCGAGTTGGTGGCTCAGACGATTCTGGCCAAGGTGTCAAGAGATTATAACATTCCGGTGCTTACCCTTATTTTCGATGAGCACACTTCGCCGGGTGGGGTGCAAACTCGGTTGGAGGCCTTTGTAGACCTGATTAAGCACAGTAAGGGTAATACCGCTTAGCCTTCGCTACAGATCGCCTGTTTCCCATTTGCCGCAACGATCCCCCCACCGCACCAAGCGCTCCTGGCCTTGGGCCATTGGCATCTTTACCTCCATGACCTCGCAGCCATTGGAGCAACCCTCGCATTCAAAACCGTTGAGTTTATAGGGTATTTCTCCAACCTCAAAACCGCGGAAGCGAGTTTGTCTGGTTGAGGCTACCACTTCTTTGGCCAACAGCGCGGCACCAATGGCTCCCATCACCTCGTAGTCAGGGGGGACGGTCAATCCTTTGTCCAAAACTCGCTCGAAGGCAGTCTGTATGCCCACATTGGCAGCTACACCACCCTGGAAAAGAATAGGTCGGCGGAGGTCCTGGCTCTTGACCAGGTTGTTCAGATAATTGCGAACCAAAGCCTCGCACAAACCTGCGATGATGTCTTCCACACTGTGGCCCATCTGTTGTTTGTGAATCATGTCCGACTCTGCGAACACCGTACAGCGACTGGCAATCTTTACTGGTTTGCTAGCCTTGAGGGCATATTCACCAAAAGATTCAATGGGGATTCCTAGTCGGTATGCCTGCTGGTCCAGAAAAGAACCGGTGCCGGCGGCACACACCGTGTTCATGGCAAAGTCGATTACGATGCCGTTTCGCAAAATGATACTCTTGGAGTCCTGCCCGCCAATTTCGATGATCGTATGCGCCTTCGGCTCATAATGGAGGGCCGCCACAGCATGGGCGGTAATCTCGTTTTTAATAACATCAGCACCTATGAGAATGCCGGCCAGATAGCGCCCACTGCCGGTGGTGCCAACACCGCTGATGCTCAACTCACCGTTCATTTTCTGAGCCAATCCCATGAGACCATCTTGCATCGCCTTCATGGGTTGGCCGTGGGTACGCAGGTACTTCTTGTGCAGCACTCTACCACTGTCATCCACGAGCACCAGGTTGGTGCTGATGGAACCCACATCGATTCCCAGATAAGCGGCTTTCATGACCGAACCCCTTATTATTGTCAGTAATCAGTTGTCAGTTGCAGAGAACTAGGAAAAGCAAGTGTAGGGGCGGGGTTTATCCCCGCCCGCCAAGTGCTCAAATAATAACGTAAATCAATTCCTTAGGCGACAATTCTTCTAATCTTCGATTTATAGGTTAGGGGATGTCTCCTACCTATAACCTATTACCTTGCGCCACGCTGTGCGCTTTGCGTCAATTGTAATATCTGTGGTTCAATCCCAGACCAGCGTATTATCGCCGCGTCGCCGTTTCGCCCTTTCTCCTTGTCGTCGAGAGCTCCCACCATGCCAGCACTGCCGGCAGCAGAATGAGGGCGGCAAGTAGACAGGTGAGGATTCCCAGTCCGGTAACCCAGCCGATGCTGCGCAAACCAGGGTAATGGGAACTTATCAGAGAGCCGAACCCTATGGAGGTGGTCAGAGAGGTAAGCACAATGGCGCGGCCTATTTGCCTGAGCACGGCCGTGATGTCTTGACTGGATTCTTCCCGCCAACGGTGTACAATGTGGATGCCGTCATCAATGCCGATACCCACAATCAACGGCAGCACAATGAAATTGGCGTAGTTGAGTGAAAGGGAAACCAATGACATGATCCCCAACATGGCCACCACCCCAGCCACCAGGGGAATGGAAGCCAGGGCTGCGGTCAAAGGATTTCGTAATGCCAGGAGCAGTGCCACAGCAATAGCCACACCGGCAAGAGCAAGAGAGTCGCCAAGGTCATGCCGCACCAGTCCTTTCAAATGACCTGTCAAAACCGGCCAACCGGCCACTCGGTACTCACTTCTGCTGAGGCCCGCTTCGTCTGCGGCTCTATGGAGATCCGAAGTTACTTCTTGCAAGTCACTCTTGCGCCATAAACCTTCCCGCGGATAGATAAAAGTGAACAACTTTCGGTGCGGGCCATGATCCGCCCAAAAATGCTCGAGCAAGCTCTCGAGGTTTGCCTGTTTGAATGTCCCTTGATCCACTTCACCTTTGGGACGTACCAGTGTCCTCAACCAGCTTAAATATGAAAGGTACTCGGGGAGGAATTGGAAACCGTTCTCCTGAAGAGCCTGCTTAAAAGTAGCCTCAATCCGAGCCGGATTGAGGTCGGCAGCGTGGCGATTAAAGAAATCAAGCGCTTGCCGCTGGCTCTCCGGTGCCGGCAAGTAAGAGAGAATGCTGCGGTAGTGTGACAAGCGGTCTCCACCCTGTCTTTGGCCCAAAGCCTTCTCTAGGCGCCAGGCTCGATCCAGAAGTGCTGCATCGCTATCTCCCTCCATGACCAGGAGAAGATACCCGCTCGCTCCACCCAGAATGGCCTCGATCTGTTTTTCTGCGGCCATGTGACCGGACTTTTGTGGCCTTAGGGCTCGGAGGTCTTCTTGAAATGAGACACCAAAAGCTGAAATGCCCAACACTATCAATAGCATAATACTGATGGCCACCGCCAGGCGCGGACGCGCCACCACAGGTGTAATCAGATAGTCAAGACAGAAGTTGGGAATAGGTCGTGAGGAGCCTATCGGCCGACCACGACTTTCCTGCCAAGCAAGCAAGGCGGGGAGTACCACCAGCATAGCAGCCAGGCAGGCAAGAATGCCAACGCCGGTAATTATGCCCAGTTCTTGAAATCCTCGGAAAGAGGAAACCCCTAGGGCAAAAAAGGCTGCCGCAGTAGTCAGTCCACCCATGAGAATGGCTCTACCACTCTTAGCCAGGGCTGGAGGCAAGCCGCTGCTCTGTTGCTCACTTTGCCCTACCTCGAGGTACATGTTGAGGAGGTGTATGCCGAAGTCAATTCCAAGCCCCAGGAGGACGGCGGCAAAGGCGCCGGTGAGAATATTGACGTGGCCGAAGATGAGCTGCAAAACCCCGAAGGTCCAGATTAAAGCCATGGCCAAGGGCAGGAGCATGAGGAAGAGAATACGTAATTGCCGAAAAACAAGAAAAAAGAGCAGATTGACTCCGATGAGTGAAATGATAAAGCTACTTTGCAGATCCTTGCGGGTGAGGGCCTCGTCTTCAAGGGCAATGGGATATCCACCGGCAAAGGTAACGACAGGGGCAGCAGCCATACCGGGATGGGAGTCTCGCCAGTTGTGAATGGCGGTTTCAGCTGCAGTCGAAGCAGCGGCCATGAGCTGTTTGGTATAGGTAATGTTTCGCGCTGATTCCTCAGGCCGTATGAACACCAGAAGATGGCGGCGGTCCTTATCCACCAGATAACCATCCTCCAGGTCAAGGCCAGCAAAGGAACGTTGGGAGAACCAACGGGAAAGCCATAGGTGGCGCAAACCCAGGGGATCTCTTAGAATCATTTCCTGAACCGCACCCTGCATCGGCATCAGTACAAGCCGCTTATTTTCTCGCACCTGACGGTGAATGGAATCATCACTCAACCGGTCAAGGAGATCCATCCGCTCTTGTTCTGAGAGAAACAGACCGGCGTGTGGCAGCAACACTTCGGAGAAGAATCTCTTTTGCTGAGTGGTTACCTTGGCTTCCAAATGCCCTATCTGCGGGAAAGAAACCATTTCTTGAATGAAACCATCGACTACCTGCTTGCCACCTTCCAAATTTCCAGGTTCAGGGAGGCTGACAACTACTACCAGGACGTCTTGGGGGCCCGCGTCCAGCAGATCAGCCAGCAGTTTTCTGGCATGACTGTCCTTGGAAGGCATGAGAGAGTCCAGACTAGAATCCATTCTAAGCTGGGTGATGAGTACGATTGCTATAGCGGTGAGAAGGACGGCTATCAGCAGAATCAGCCGATGGCTTTGGCTGATGCGATCTGCTAAAGCGGTGAAGAAAGAGCGAGACATTTTAGATTGCAGATTTTAGATTGAAGATCTGAAATCTCCGGGCTAGTAGAAAGCGATAGGTAGTTGCTGAATGGGAACCGGGAGATCTTACCCGGTTGACGTTATTAGCGGGAAAATCTCTGAACCCGTGAGTTGCCGGTATCAGCCACAAAGACATTGCCGGCTCCGTCTACACTGAGTCCATAAGGTTCGACGAACTGTCCGGAACTCCTCCCGGGTCCTCCGTAAGATCTGAGATTCTGTCCGGTTGGACTCATTTCCCAGATCAGGTGGCTGGCAGCATCCAGTATCAACAAATTTCCAGTGGATGGGTCAATGGCAACATCGGCGGGATACAGCAGTCTGTCTGTGAAGGCGGCGAGAAAGCGACCTTGGGAATCGAACTTCTGCACTCTTCGCATTTTGCTATCGGCTACGTAAACATTGCCGCTTTCATCCACAGTCAGCCCCATAGGTTTAACAAAATCGCCGCTACCTTTTCCTTTACGGCCCCACGAGCGCAAGAACCTTCCCTGGTTGTCAAACACCTGAACCCGGTTCATTTTGGCATCAACGGTGTAAACGGCTCCGTCCGGGCCCACAGCAATACCACTCAAAAAGGCAAAATCGCCGTTCCCCGTACCCTTTTGGCCCCACTGGCCGAGGAAAACACCGTTGACGTCGAATTTCTGGACTCGAATGTTATAGGTGTCGGCTACGTAAACACTGCCCTCACCGTCGACAGCCACATCGTACGGTAGGGTCATACTGCCGGAACCAGTTCCTTTTTGTCCCCAACTTTTCATGAAGGTACCGCTGGTGTCAAATACCTGAATCCGGCTGTTATAGGTGTCCGCCACGTAAACATTGCCAACACCATCGGCCGCTATCCCGAAGGGCTTTTGAAAATCTGCCGTGCCCGTGCCAACCATGCCCCAGGCTTGGGCAAAACGGAGGGCGCTGCTCGTGCCCACCGCAGAGGGAACACCGACAAAGGGACCGCGTGTCCTGGACTTGGCAGCTCCAATAGATACTACATTGTGGCCCACAGATACAGTCTCGTCGGTTTTCTGTTCGACCACTCTGGCAAAGGCCAACTTTTCCTGGATCTCAGTAACCTGAAGTTTACCCGTGGGGATTTTTTCAACTCCCAGAATCTCACCCGATACCGGGTGTTTGAAGATCTCGCCTTCCCGGTATACCTCAAATTGCATACCCACTCGTATCCCGGCAGATTTTCCCACATCGAGGATGA
>CBFDBW010000050.1:0-11120 GCA_965603145.1 uncultured Syntrophobacterales bacterium | reverse complement strand
AGCCACTGAGTGATGATTTTCTCCAGCTCTTTTTGATGATTGCGGAAACGATGATCAGCAGCCCCAATCTTGCGCACCGTTATCTGGTTATCACCAGGACCACTATTCTTCAGGTGATCGGCCACGCTAGGGTCTGCCAGACGATCGGCAAGACCGTGAACTATGAGAACGGGTCTGGAGATGTGGGCGATGTTTGTAAACGGGTCGGAGCGGGTCGCCGGTCCCCTCAGACTTACTACGTGGTTTGCGGTGTAGAGTGTCTTGCCCAGTGGGCCGAGATCAATCAGCATCCAGGAGTCCCCCTTGCCTGCGGCTTGCAGCTCCTGGGCCCGGCGGAGAACTTTGCTTGCCGCTTCCAGGCCGAATGCTCTCACGTTCCATTGGAAGAGATTTCCAGGAGGTCCTGTTAGTATTATCCCGGTGATCCTCGGATCTTGCGTTTCCGCCAGGTAGTAGAGGACCCGATTGGTCCCCATGCTATGACCATAGAGGAAAAGGTTTTTGTAGCGACGACGAGCCATCTCATCCACGCCTGTGGCAATGTCTTGCAGATTTTCTTCGAAAAGGTTTTTCTTCGGCCCTGAGTCATGGTCACGCATGTTAAGTGCCAAGGTGGCAAAGTCCCTTTCTGCCAGGACTTCAGGGAGAAAGCTCATGATTCCTGAATAGAAATTGCCGCCGTAGCCGTGAACCATGAGCACTCCCGCTTCAGTCTGGTTGGGATGAGGCTGGCGCAAAACACCATTCAACCACATACCATCTGTGGTCTGCAGTGTTATGGGCTCAGTTCTGACTTTTTGTTCAGTACCAGAGCAGGCTGAGCAAAGGAGAAAAACAACCGCTGCAAGGCTAAGCAAAAAAGGTATTTTGACTGATCGCATGATTTTCTGACTCTCCAGATAGATCAATGAAACATGGCGAAGAAAAAATGGCGGGATCTTACACCTGTAACAGATGGTAGAGCACGTGTCATATTAGCTTGATCGCTGCAATGTGGGCACACTCCAATATAAGAACAGAATAAAGTTTCGCGAGCTAGGGAGTCTGGCCGCCGAGGAGCCAAGCTGGGTCTACCGAAAAAGTCTCTCTCAAAGCCTCAATATTCTCCTGGGTTAGTTGCTTCTTCCCAGCTTCCAGATCTTCCAGGTGCTGTTCACTTATGCACAGTTTCTGGGCCAGTAAGGCACGGGTGAGACCCCGAACTTCTCTAAAATTCTGGATCCGTTTCCCAACTTCCTTGTAGTCAATATCGCTTTTCATGATGATCCTTCCTACCGCTGTATTCATTCTACAGGTCCGGTACTTATTGTGAGAGAAGCGCAGAAGCACTTTAATCTAACACACATGGTGGTTTTCGTAAATATGACACCCTACCAACAATAAATGACAAATGACAAATGGCTAATGACACCGTATACTGGCACAATTCGTTTCATTGTCTCAAACCCTGAGTTGGTACGGAGGTAACTGGATAATGTACGCGGTGATCATGGCTGGAGGTAAAGGTACCAGGTTTTGGCCGCGGAGCAGACAAAAGCGACCCAAGCAACTTCTCAATATCGTAGGGCGACGCTCTATGCTGCAACAGACCGTGGCGAGGATCACCAGTTTGCTGCCACCTGAGAATATAATAGTGGTGGCCGGTGAGGATCACGGAAAGGAGGTGCATAATCAGTTTGCCGAACTGCCCAAAGAAAATATCATTCTGGAGCCGGTAGGACGAAATACAGCAGCCTGCATAGGTTTGGCGGCACTCCTGGTGCAGCAGCGGGACAGCGCAGCAGTGATGGCAGTATTACCAGCGGACCATCTGATCACCGATGAAGAGCTATTTCTGGCGACACTACGGGCAGCAGTTGCAAGGGCCCGACTACAGCCAGCGCTCATTACCCTGGGAATCCGGGCCACGGCGGCTGAGACCGGTTACGGCTATATAGAGGCAGGAGAGCAAGTTGATACAGTACAAAATCACGGCTTCTACAAGGTGATTTCATTTCATGAGAAACCTGACCGGGAGCGTGCTGAGCAGTACCTGGAACAGGGTAATTTTTTTTGGAACAGCGGAATGTTTGTCTGGCAAGCGGAGGCTATCTTGGAGGCAATGCGAAGCCATTTGCCCGGACTTTACTCAGACCTCCAAAAACTGAAGCCGTTTCTTGATACAAGTGAATTTGAGGATGGAATCAGCCGCATTTACCCTGATCTGGAGTCCATCTCCATCGACTATGGTGTGATGGAAAAAGCAGATAATGTCTTAATGATACCTGCAGACTTCGGCTGGAACGACTTGGGAACCTGGGCCTCCATGGCCCAGGTCTGGCCCAAAGATGATCAAAACAACGTCCACCACGGTGAAATGATGGCTTTGGATTCCAGGCACAATGTGGTGTTCAGTCGCCAGAAACTTTGCGTTCTTCTTGGCGTCGACAACCTGATTGTGGTGGATACTGAGGACGCCTTGCTGGTGTGCCCGGTTCATAAGGCTCAGGATATCGGTAAGATTCTTGACGTGATAAGGCAGAGGGGTATGGAACAGTACTTGTAAACCCCTGATTAGTTGGATTCTGCACTGTTTTTTGACCCTGAGAGGCGATCTTTTTTCTCGTCCAAGCGGCGCAGCCCTTCCATAAGTAGGTGCATGGTGTCCTTGTGCACCTGCCGCTTCATGGAGAGCCTCTCCGCGGGCTGAAACTGAAACTGCCCCTTCTCCCAAGCAAGTAGCTCGTAGAAGGCTTGTTCGCCCAGTAATTCTCCAAGTGAGACCTGGTGAATAAAACCTTTGTCAAAGTGAATGTCAGCCTCACTTCCTTGGCCCGAGATGACAAGTACGCCAGTTCTGCCGTTGAGTGCGAGGGTCTGAACGAGTTCAGGAATGCTGAAAGTCTCTATGCTTCCCAGCATTCCCTTGTCCAACATTTCCTCCATTCTGGTGTTGGCCTGCTGCAATCTTTGGGTAAGAAGTTTCGTGAAATAGACACTAAGGGAAGGATTCTCCAGGATCAACCGATCGAAATCTTCCTTACTTATCTGCAATAAGATCACAGGGGTTTTTGTCCTGATGGTTGCTGAGATCGGTTCACCCGAAATGAGTGACATTTCCCCAAAACACTCACCTTCACAAAGGGTAGCAAGCACTTCTTCCCGTATTTGCCCGCCCTCGCGCAACACAGACACCTCCCCTTTGGTAATTACATAAAGAAACTCGCCAACATCACCCTGCTGAATGATGTCGGTCCCAGTATTAATTTGTTGGAGCTGAAGCAAAGGAATAATCTTCTCCAGTGAGGCTTCCGGAAGGGGAGCAAAAACAGGCATGACCTGAAGTTTGGCGAGGTCAAGTTTTAGTTCGGCCAGGTGTTTCAATGTTTCCCGGGTGATGGCTATACGCCGCCGCCGTTTCATGACATTGAAAGTGACAGTACCGATGAAACAGCAGCAGCGCAGGGTGCCGATTTCCTCACCAATGCCAAGGGTGGCATACGCTACACCTTTAGAAAGTGGTAAGAGGTAGGGATGGCACTGATCCAGAGCTAAGAGGCAGACCTTATCGGTCTCCTCCAGGACGATCTGCGGATAGTCTATGGTGATTTGGTCGCCTTTGGAGAAGGTCGGACATTCAGAGACCTTCTCGGCGATCATGGTTACTGTAAGCAAAGCCATAACGGTTATCTCAGGTTGAGACTTCAGAGTTAACCCTAACGTTGCAAACCTCCACCGGCCAAAAGCGCTATGCTCGCGTCAGAGCACGCCATCTGCGACCGTGCTCGCCTCGGCCAGGACATCACGTACGGTGAAGTACGCTTCGACCTGACCGAGACTGTGCGCAGCCACATCTGGCGCACTCTGACGCGTTTTTCCTCGGTACAGGTCTGCAACGTTAGGGTTAATTTGCTCTGGCCAAGGCCTTATAGCAGACTTCTTCGGAGCAAGAAAATTGTACCGCTTTCCCCAAAAGTCTTTTTGATGTAACATGTACACCTGGCTAAAAAATTGTCGAGTATGGCCCTGTTAGAGATTCCACCTCCATCCGAGAGAGAATCTTCGTGCAGTCACAGGTACCGTTAATAACCTAAGCAATTTTAGTGCCGCAAGGAGACACGCGTATGAAAGTTCTGGGCATCCTTGGCAGTCCCAGGAGGGAAGGAAATACCGAAATCCTTCTGGATGAGGCTCTAAGAGGCGCGAGCGATCACGGGGGCTTGTGCGAGAAAATTATCTTGCGGGACTTAAAAATCACACCCTGTTTGGAGATCTATAAATGTGCTGAGGACGGTGTCTGTGCAATTCAAGACGAAATGCAGGGACTGTTTCCGAAAATTATTCAGGCAGAGCGGTTGCTTCTAGCATCCCCCATATTCTTCTACAGTGTCCCAGCGTTGGCCAAAGCAATGATCGATCGGTGTCAATCCCTTTGGGCCAAGAAGTATATCTTGAAGTTGCCGGTTTCCCCCATTGCTGACCGCAAAGGTGTTTTTATCTCGGTGGCGGCCACCCGTGGCAAGAAGCTTTTTGATGGGGTGAGACTCACCGTTAAATATTTCTTCGACGCCATCGATGTAGCCTACAGCGATGAGCTTTTTGTCCGAGGAGCTGATGAGAAAGGTGAGGTCAGAGACCAACCGGAGGCGCTCAAAGCAGCATACGATTTGGGCCAACGGTTGGTAACAGATAAAGAGGACTGAGGTAGGAAGAAACGCGGACGGCAAAAATCAGAACCTGCAGATATGGGCCGTAGCTTTGAAACTCTATCAACGTAAGAGAGGAAGGAGGAAGTCCTATGCTGTTTATGGCCGTTTTTACCTATGAGCCTCAGGACAGAGACCAGGTGATAAAGCGACGTATCGATGGTCTCGGTAATCCCAAAGGAGTGAAGGTTAAGGGAGAGTGGTTCGATATTTCCGGTCATCGAGTCTTCCGTCTCTTTGAGGCAGAGGATGGTGCTCACGTGGCTGCTTCTTTTTACGATTGGACCGATCTCGGGGTAGCAGAGTTGATTCCCGTTGTTGAAACTGAATTTGCCCTTAAACTGCTCAAGAGGGTCAGTCGCAGTTAGAAAGTAGCGTGGCTGAGGTTGTTCATTTGCCCTCTGAAAAAGACTGCTTGGGTTTCTTGTGCCTCTTTTGGTAGAGAGCGATCTCAGTACCCGGAAAAATGAACCGGTGAGATTTTTCTCACGAGAAAACCAGATGTCCAGGGGTGAGGATCAGTTGGTATGACGCGATAGTTGCCAACTTGACACTGCAGTTTGGCATGGGCTAACCTGAGGACGTTTTGCAAGACACATAACAGCAGGTGGCGGTTTTGGCCGGTTCAGGTTTGCAACGTTAGGGTGTACACCAGGCTAACCCTGGGAACAGTTCTTCCTGAGGTGGAGATTGGCTGATGCATAGCAACGGTCGCAAGATGTGGATACAGTGGTTTTTGATGATAGCCATTCTCATTAGTGGATGTGGGCCTCCGATAACCACCAGGTTGGTGACCATCGACTTGGAGAAGGAATCGGAGGCGGACATTCAGAGCGTCAGAACCATTGGGGTACTATCTTTTAAGAGCTCAGACCCGGATGTGGGGCCCCGAATGGCAGCAAAAATAGCGAAGAGACTGGATTCTGGGTTGTTGGGACAAGGACCATTTGTGGCTCGAGTGATAAGAGCGCCCGAAGATTTCAAGCCCGAGGCCACATCCTTGAGAAAACTTGGGGAAAAGGCTCAGGTGGATGGGTTGCTTCTGGGCGAGGTCGGTCGATATTCTGTTCAAGCCACACGAGACACCTCGCGGATGCTGGCCCTGCCGAAATTTGGCTCCGGCGAGGCCTCGGAATATGACTGGGTAGGGTTTTGGGGAAATCCCTCAATAACAGATACATTCTACTATCGTATACAGTCCTTGCAGGCTACAAAGCCGGTTGATGTCTCAATTACCAAGGTGCGATCCTCCCTGACCGTGCAGTTGCGTCTCGTTGAGATTCAAAGCGGCAGCACCCTGTGGGAGCGAGAAATTGCCAGAAGCTACGAGAGAATCAGCCTGCCTGGCCCCTCAGTGGAAACCGAGGCTGAGGTCGAACCACTGATGGCCTCCATAGTCGAGGAAGTGGCTGCTCGACTTATGCCGCAGGAGTCCACTGTGCAAAGAATACTCAGAGTTCCGCAATTCTCCATGACCCCAGTGGCTGCTAAATGGGTGCGTCGGGGAATTCAGGCAGCTACTCTGGAAGATTGGCAGGAAGCTGAGAGGTTGTTTCTGAGGGCGATGAAGGAAGCTCCAGATGAATGTTCTGTCAACGGCCACCTGGGGATTGCTTACGAGAAAAATGGGCGATTGTTGGAAGCTGTGGCTGCTTATGAGAGGGCGTACCGCTGTCAGCCCCGGGATCCGACTTACCGTTACTACAGTGATGATTTGCAGGCTGCTTTTGTGCCAGATCTAGGCGGACAAGATCTGCCAATTCTGGTGTTGGGTGTGCGAGCAGACGGAATCATTTATTTAAATGGAATCGACAATCAAAGCCATCATCTAGGAAATGAGTTTACTGTCTACCGCACGGAAGTTGTGCGGGAGCAGTCCAGTGACAGGATACGAGTGTTTCGGAAAAGAGAGCTTGCCCGCGGCAGAATAGTCGAAGTCCGGCAGCACGTGTACCTGGGTCAACTCCTGCTGTATAACCCGGAACGAGAAGTGAGGAGTGGCGACCTTGTTCGTTTCGAAAGTAGATAGCACTAGAAGAAATGGCAACAGCTTATATCATACCGGCTGAAGATGGCATACATCAGAGAGATAGCGAGAAGTCTTTATCAACTAAAGAACCGGTTGGAGGAACTGGAGCAGGCCTGGGAGTCGGAGCCACCTGGTGAGAAACGGGATGAACTAGAGCAAGAGTTGAGGAAGATTCGCCTGGAGTATGAAAAGGTGAAATACCTCCTTGAGGGAGCGAAGGAGTCCCCTTCTCCCTAAGAACGTGAATGAGCATCCACACTGCCTGATTTTCAGCAAAGAAAAGGCCCCAACAAACGTTGTCCCATCTGGTTGTTCCCGGACCGCCGTTCTCCCCCCAGCGTCACCATGAACGCCGGTATTTCTGCCACCTGGCTGGGTTACTAGGTCCGTCCGGTAGGCCCTATAATACATTGCTTTCTTAAGGCCAACCGTGATGGTTCCCGCTCGTTGGGACCTTCTTTAATCTAACACAGTTCTGCTACTTTGCAAAGGAAATATTTAAGCGATCATCCTAACCCGGATATTTCATGAATTTCCTGCTACGACCGCGGATATGGGCGTCCTTCCGGGTTAAGGAAAAATTAGGGTAGTGAAGCTCTGGCAACTGTGAATTTCAGATTGAGACAAGATGAAATTATAGAATTTCCCAATCTATACTCTAAAATCTGAAATATCCAGAACCCCAGTCGTCGAGCAGGGGGGGAGTCACTGTGGAGAAAAATCAATTAATTGAGAAAACAAGAGCGAGAAGACTATTTCTCTTAGCTCTTCTTTTTTTATTTTTTTATCTAACCTATCTCCTCTTCAAACCATATTTGGGTACGGTTGTTTTTGCTATAGTACTCACCTCAGTTTGCCACCGTTTCCACAAACGAGTTCTGCAGCGGTGTAAAGACAGGAAGAACCTGGCTGCTTTCCTTACCACAGCAATGCTGGTGGTGATCGTAGTTGTTCCCCTGGTGGGTTTCTCCACAGTACTGGTTAACCAAGGGGTCGACTCGTTTGGGCAGGTCAACACCTGGCTGCAAGAGGGAAACATCGAGAAGATGCTATCCTGGGAGTGGGTCCAGCCGCTCCGCAACATGATCAACCGTCAGTTTGCCAGACTGGGACTCGAGGACCTGAATGTGCGCAAAATCATTCTGGATGCCAGTGCCGGACTGGGACAACGAATCCTTTCCTGGGGCAAGAATTTTTTGGGGAACGTAACTGGGCTTGTGGTTCACTGTTTGCTTCTGATCCTTTTGGTCTTTTATTTTATTCGGGACGGGCAGGCGATTCTTGAGAAGCTCAAGTACCTGTCACCACTATCAAGAGAGCAGGAAGAAAGACTGATAGACCGAGTCCGTGACCTCAGCCGTTCAGTGGTGATGGCAAACGGTGCCACTGCTGTGGCCCAAGGGTTTGCCGGGGGCATCGGCTTGTGGATTGCCGGCATCTCTCCACTCTTCTGGGGAACCACGATGGCTTTCACCTCTCTAATTCCGGTTGTGGGTACAGCCGTCATCTGGGTTCCAGCGGTTGTTTATCTAGTGCTGGTACAGAGCTGGGGCAAAGCACTATTTCTTGCCATTTGGAGTATACTAGTTGTAGGCTCCATTGACAATTTTCTCCGACCTTTTCTGATGAAAGGGGAGGGAGGTATTTCGTCCATCTATCTCTTCTTTGCAATTCTTGGCGGAATCCACCTTTTTGGAATCGTGGGGATACTCTACGGTCCGCTCATCCTTGGGGTAGCTGCCATCCTTCTTTATCTCTATGAGCATGAATATAGTGAGGTCCTGGCAGAGAAATGAGCAGGGGAGATATCATAACCTATCATAATCGCAATACATTTTGAGCTTGATCAGCCTTGGAATCGCGTGTAGAGTATCGTTGGCTGCGGCTGGCATGAGGTGAATCGGCACATGCGAGAACAACTCCATCGACCTGCTGTCCACAGGAGGAAACGGTTCGGTCTTATTATGAGACGGCTGATAAAGAGTCGTACTTTCCCGGTGCTCGGTGCCATTTTGCTTGTTTTTTTACTGAGTTCCCTGGGGGTGCTGCTCTTTGAATACCCTGCCAACCAGAGTTTTCATAGCCTGTGGGACGCAGTCTGGTGGACCCTTGTCACTGCCGCCACCGTTGGCTACGGTGATAAGGTTCCTTTGACCACCGGCGGACGATTTGTTGCCATTTTGGTCATGATATTTGGCATTGGGCTTTTGGGCATGGTCACCGGTAGGATTGCATCCTGGCTGGTGGAATGGAAGATCAAGGAGGGGAGCGGCTTGGTCGATCAAAAAAAAGTAAAAAAGCATTTTGTTATCTGTGGTTGGAAAAATGAGATGGTCTCGGTGCTTGAGGACATACTCAGGGTTAACCCAGATCTTTCCGATGAGGACATTGTTTTGGTGAGTACGGTGGAAGCGGCGGAAGTGGAGAATTTGCGCTCCCGGCCGAGTCTCCAGAACATTCGATTTGTCCGGGGTGACTATGTGGAGGAGAATGTCCTGCTCCGCGCCAATATCAAGCAAGCCGCCAAAGTGCTTGTCCTCGCAGACAACAGCACCCAGGCATCCGATCAGGAAGTGGATGCGCGCACTGTCATGAGCGTTCTGACTATCAAAACAATATCCAAGGATATATACACGTGCGTGGAACTGATTGATTCAAAATTCAAGGGCTACCTGGAAAATGTCCATTGCGATGAGATTATCTTGAGCCGCGAATACAATCGGATTCTCCTGGCCAATGCCACGGCGGCTTCTGGCATTGCCCACATCGTACAAGACCTCCTTGATGTGGAGGGTAGTCGGCTCGTCACCAAAAATTTCCCGACCCGGTTCGTGGGGGATAGCTTTGACAAGCTAAGCAAATATTTTATGGAGACTGAAAACACCATCCTCATCGGCATATTGGAAAATACCGGCAATATTTTCCAGCGCAAGCGAGAAGCACTCCAGGAGGCCCAGAAGACCCCGGACATCTCCCGGCTGCTATCCAATCTCCGAGAAGTAAAAGAGCTACGAGGAAATCTGCCGGTGTTCAACCCCGGACCAGAATATGAGCTTAAATCATACTCCCGGGCCATACTGATTCAAGCCTGAGCTTCACAAGAAACATTTCTCATTGCTCATTTCTAACCTGGCCTTGCACCTTTATCATTGCAAATTGAGGAATGAGAGTGATAACTGCATTTCAATAAAATGAGAAATGAAAAATGATACATGTGGAATGGGATATGAAAAATGGATGAGCAGGGTGTCATTGAAAAACTGAGAAAAATTCAACTATTTGACGCTGTCAAAGATGATAAGGAGAGACTGACCAAGCTGGCACGCATCGTGACCTGGCAGCAGTGCAAAGCAGGAGTTGAGGTCATAAGTGAAGGGGTAGAAGGTAACGAACTCTATATACTTCACAAGGGCATGGTTAACATCCACAAGCGGACCCTTGAACAGGAACCATATACCATTGTCACCCTGAGAGACGATGAGGATGTTTTTTTCGGTGAACTTGCCTTGATGGACAAAGAAGTTCGCTCAGCCTCTGTGACTGCCGAAACCGATTGTGAATTTCTGGTAATTCACCGCGACAATTTCATCCAACTAGGTGAGGAGGACCCCAGGCTTGGCCTTTTGGTAACCAGGGCCATTGCCAAAGAGCTGTCCAAAAGACTGCGCAAAGCGAATCAAGACATGGTTTTGCTCTTCGAAGCATTGGTGGGGCAGGTGGCGGAGAGCGGGGGATTGGAGGAAGGGTAGTTCTGATGTGAGATATTAGATTTTAGATTGCAGATTGAGAAATTAAAGGTTTCAGGTGTCGGGTGTCAGGTGTCAGAATTAATAATTTCGAAATTCAAAATGTTTTGACTCTATGCTCTATGCCCCATTTTCTATGCTTTTCTCAAATCCAAAATCCGAATTTTCAAATGTTCAAAACGTAAATACTCAAAAAGACTTTTTTGTTTCGGTCATTTAGATTTTGGGAATTCGAATTTGTTTAGGATTTCGATATTCGAATTTCGGATTTCTCACTTTTCCCAGGCACCGCCTGGGAAAAAGAAAAAGGCGGGATTTACCTTCCCGCCCGTAATTCCATTTAAAGATTATTGGCGAAGAACCGATTGAAAGCATTAAGATATGCCCGGGCACTGGCCTCGATGACGTCCGGACTGGTGCCGACGCCCGAATAGACCCGCCCCTCTATCTCCACTCGGACCATGGCTTCCCCGAGAGCGTCTTTCCCGGTGGTGATCGCCTTGATGTCGTATTCCATAAGTTTGCCTTGATAGCCGACGAGGCGTTCTATACAGCGATAGGTGGCATCCACCGGGCCGTTTCCTATGGCCGCGTCCGTAAGGATCTCATCCCCTTTCTTGAGCCGGACCGACGAAAGCGGCGTGGTCTGGTCACCGCTCA
>CBFDBW010000049.1:0-11306 GCA_965603145.1 uncultured Syntrophobacterales bacterium | reverse complement strand
AGCTTGAGTTCCTTTTCCTGCTCCCGGTGGCCCTAGCAAAATAACGTTCATAAAATCCTCCATCTCCCTTAGTTAAGAAGATCTGTAACAGGAACTAAACCAGCACAAACCAACCACTGCAACGTTCGCCTCGCGAACGGTTGTTAACGTCTACCCTTCATTCTTGATTTCTTAATGAAACCCTCATAGTGGCGAGTCAACATATGGGATTCTATCTGTGCCACCGTATCGATAGCCACACCCACCACAATCAGCAAGGCAGTACCACCAAAATAGAACGGAACCCTGAACTTCTGAATGAGTATAGTGGGAAGCACGCACACCGCTGAGACGTAGATAGCACCACCAAATGTTATTCGTGACAGCACCCGGTCAATGTAGTCAGCGGTACGCTTACCCGGACGAATGCCAGGGATGAAGCCTCCGTACTTTTTCATGTTTTCAGCAGCGTCTACCGGGTTGAAAACCACTGCGGTGTAGAAATAGCAAAAGAAAATAATAAAGCCCACATATATCAGACTGTAAATCAGCTTTCCTGGCGCCACTGCATCGGCAACCGTTTGCATCCAGGGAATTTGGATGAAGTTGGCAATGGTGGCGGGAAACATGATAATGGAGGAAGCAAAAATCGGCGGGATCACTCCTGCTGTGTTTACCTTGAGCGGCAGGTGAGTGGACTGCCCTCCGTACATCTTGCGGCCAACAACACGCTTAGCATACTGCACAGGGATCTTACGCTGGCCTCTTTCCACATAAATGATTATCGCCACCACGAGAACCATCATCACCGCTATAATGAGTATCATAAAGGTGGAGATTGTGTCGGCTTTCCACATCCGCACAGTGTTGATAATGGCAGCCGGCATGCGAGCAACGATGCCGGCAAAAATGATGAGCGAAATGCCGTTGCCAATCCCCCGCTCGGTGATTTGCTCTCCCAGCCACATGATGAAAGCTGTGCCCGCGGTAAGGGTGATAACCGTCATCAATCGAAAGCCC
Source organism: uncultured Syntrophobacterales bacterium (assembly GCA_965603145.1). GTDB lineage: Bacteria > Desulfobacterota > Syntrophobacteria > BM002 > BM002 > BM002. Next base: position 10,307 of record CBFDBW010000049.1, on the reverse strand, counting down.
CACCCTGGACTCAGGACCACCATCTCGCCCCCAGGTCCGCTCATGCCTTCCAGGCCGACGGCAATGCCAAAGCCTTGGATGAGACTGAGAAGCACCGTGCCATAGCGAGTATATTGGGTGATTTTCTTCCGGCCCGCCTCGCCCTCTTTGTTGAGCCGGTCCAGATAGGGAATGACCACGGTCAATAACTGGAGAATAATGGAGGCACTGATGTAAGGCATAATTCCCAGAGCAAAGACAGAAAGATTGCTGAGAGCACCGCCGGAAAACATGTCGAAGAGCCCCAGGAGAGTACCCTGTGCTGCGTTGAAAAACGCCTGCAGGGCCTCAGCGTTGATTCCTGGCGTTGGCACGTGCACGCCTACCCGATACACCGCCAGAAGCGCAAAAGTCATCAGGATACGGCGTTTGAGTTCAGGAATCTTCCCTATTGTCTGGAATCCACCAATCAATTGAGCTTAGCTCCCTTCATCCGGAATAAGTGCTTTCAAATCAGCCGAAGCTGTCTCCACCTTGCCTCCGGCTACCTCAATTTTTTTGCGGGCCGCAGCGCTGCACCGGTCTACTTTCACCGTAAGCGGTTTGCTAATATCGCCAATACCCAGCAATTTGACGCCATCCCATTGCCCTTTTACCAGCCCCCTCTGGCGGAGGATCTCTTCATCCACTACACTGTCAGAATCAAAATGATCCAGATCCCTGACATTGACCTCCGCGTAGGCCTTTTTGAAGGGATTATGGAAGCCCCTTTTGGGAAGCCGGCGCTGCAAAGGCATCTGACCACCCTCGAATCCGGGTGGCGTGCCTCCTCCCGAGCGTGACCCCTGCCCCTTAGAGCCCCGACCAGCTGTTTTGCCACGTCCTGATCCCGGCCCTCGTCCAAATCGCTTGGCCTTTTTCTTCGCTCCCTTAGGAGGTTTTAATTCATCAAGTCTCATCGCTAACCCACTATGTTCAAGAGGTGGAACCTTGAGCAATCCTTTACACCTGAGATACTTCCACCAAGTGCTTCACCTTACGAATTGCCCCCATAATTTGAGGGGTATCATAGAGCGTAACCGTCTTGTGCATCCGAGTGAGGCCAAGGCTTCTCAGAACCTTCCGATGTTTTTCTGGTCTTCCTACCATACTGCGAATAAGTCTTACCTTGATCTCCTTTGACATGCTGTAACCTCTTCCTGGTTCCGCCTTCCGACTAACAAGATGAAGCCTTGATCTCATCGAGGGTCTTGCCGCGTCTTTTGGCAATCTCCTCTGGCTTGCGCAGCATACGCAATCCATCTATGGTCGCTTTCACCACATTGTGAGGGTTGTTTGAACCCAGACATTTGGTGAGGATGTTGTGGACACCGGCTGCCTCCATGATGGCGCGAACAGCACCTCCGGCAATTACCCCTGTTCCCTCAGAGGCAGGTTTAAGGAGTACACTTGCTGCACCAAATTTACCCAGAATCTCATAGGGAATGGTGTTGTTGATAAGAGGTACCTCAAACATGTTCTTCTTGGCGATTTCGATTCCCTTGCGGATTGCCTCTGGTACCTCGTTCGCCTTTCCCAAAGCAGCACCCACTGAGCCCTGCCCGTCACCCACTACAACGATGGCACTGAAGCTGAAGCGGCGCCCGCCTTTCACCACCTTGGCCACACGGCTAATGTGTACCACCTTATCAATTAACTGCAGCTCCGTTGCGTCCATTTCATACAAGGGCTTATCTCCTTTTTTAGCATTCAGCGTTCAGCAATCAGCTTTGAGTCTTCAGTTGCTGACGGCTGATAGCTGACAGCTCCTAAAACTCCAGTCCTGCTTCCCTGGCCGCCGTGGCAAGAGCTCGCACTCGGCCATGATACAAGAAACCGTTGCGATCAAATACTACCTCGGTAAGCCCTTTCGCTTTGGCCTCATCGGCAATCATCTTGCCCACCCTCTTGGCGTCCTCGATCTTACCCTTGACCTTTTCTTGTTGGCGAACATCTGGATGCAAGGTGGAGACGGCAACCAAGGTCACGCCGTTGTCATCATCGATCAGTTGGGCATAGATGTGCTTACTGGACCGAAAAACGCTAAGCCTTGGTCGCTCCGGACTTCCTGATATTTTTTTGCGTATACTTCTCTTCCGTTTGAGCCGTGCCTGCTGCCGAGGATTCATTCTTGATGCCATATCTCTATCCAATAATCAAATACGTTTAGCCATAATCTTCATAGATACTGGATTACTTTACTCCTGCCTTACCAACCTTCCGCCGCACCACTTCGTTGGCATATCTGATGCCTTTGCCCTTGTAAGGTTCGCAGCGACGGAAGTTGCGAATCTTAGCGGCGGCCATACCCAGCTGTTCCTTATCAATACCGGTCAAGGTAATGCGGTTCTGTTTGTCAACTGAAGCCTCTATGCCTTTTGGCAACTTGAACTCAATGGGGTGCGAATAACCCAAACTCAGATGGAGGGTATCACCCTTAACATCGGCACGATAGCCAACGCCGCTAATCTCCAATACCTTGGTATAACCATTGGTCACACCCACCACCATGTTGTTGATCAAGGTTCGGGTCAACCCATGGAGCGCCCTCGCCTCCCTACCGCTATCCGCCGGACTCACTGTAATATTGCCATCGGTCATTTCCACCTTTACCCGCGGTGGAAGTTCACGCATGAGTGTACCCTTGGTCCCACTTACTTCGATCTCCGAACCCCGGAGATTTACTTTCACGCCTGCTGGAACTTCAACAGGTTGTTTACCAATACGAGACATGTAAGATCCTCCTCAGTGGGTCCTGGTTTCCTTGCACCCGCTACCACACCTTACAAAGAAGCTCCCCTCCGACCTTCTGCTTGCGGGCCTCCCGGTCAGTTAGGACGCCTTTTGAGGTAGAGAGGATTGCGGTGCCAAAGCCATTGAGTACAGGGGGAATCTTATCGTGGTGCACATAAACCCTACAACTTGGCTTGCTTATACGCTCTATACCACCAATAACCGGAACATTACCTGCATCGTATTTCAGATAGAGTCGCAGTCTACCTTGTCTTCTATCCTTGACGAGCTTGTAGTTCTTAATATAGCCCTCTTCTTTTAGCAGTTTAGCGATGCTCAACTTCATCTTGGAGGAAGGAACATCCACCCGTTCAAAGTTTGCCATACACCCGTTGCGAATCTGGGTGAGAAAATCTGCTATAGGATCCGTCATCACCATGGAGATGCTCCTTTGCTACCAGCTTGACTTTATTACACCGGGAAGTTCGCCTCGAAGGGCCATGTTCCGGAAACAGATGCGGCAGATGCCAAACTTGCGCAAGAAGGCCCTGGGGCGTCCACAAAGAGGGCAGCGATTGTATGACCGCACCTTAAATTTCGGTTTTCTTTTTGCTTTGGCGATAAGTGCCTTTCTTGCCAAGGTTACCTCCTCCGTCCTATTAGTTTCTGAAGGGCATACCCATCATTTTTAACAGGGCCTTACCCTCTTCATCGGTTTTGGCTGTGGTGACTATGGTAATGTTCAACCCCTTGATCTTGTCAATCTTGTCGTAATCAATTTCCGGGAAAATAATGTGCTCTTTGATACCCAGGGTAAAGTTTCCTCGGCCATCGAGAGATTTGTCAGACAAACCCCGGAAGTCACGAACTCGAGGTAGTGTCACGTTAACCAGTTTGTCAAAGAAGTCGTACATCTTTCCTTTTCGGAGGGTTACCATGCATCCGATGGGCATGCCTTCCCTCAACTTGAAAGAAGCAATGGATTTGCGCGCTCGGGTGACCACCGGACGCTGTCCAGCAATGAGGGTCAACTCTTCCATTGCGGCATCCAGCACCTTGATGTTTTGAATGGCCTCTCCCAATCCCATGTTGAGCACGATCTTCTCCAGCCGGGGTACTTCCATTGGACTGGTGTAACGAAACTCTTTCGTGAGAGCAGGCATCAAGTCTGTCTGATACGTTTCTTTCAATCTGGACATCGAACAAACCCTCTATCTTTTCGCTACGAAGAACACAAAGGCTAAAAAGCATGGCGCAGAGCGCCAAGCGCATAGCGTAAAGATATAGTAGAAAGTGGCCAGGAGTCAGTAGTCAGTAGATCAAAACAAGTGCTTTCTTTCTTTTCTTCTGGATTCATTATTCTGACTCCTTGAAGCGACACCTTGCAGTTACGCTATGCTCTATGCGCTTTGCAGCAATCGTGATCTTTGTGATCTTCCTGGTTTTCCTATACTTTGCTACTCTATTATTTCATCGCATTTCTTGCAGTAGCGAACGCTCTTACCGTCCTCGAGCACCCTCCGTCCCACACGAGTGGGATCAGTGCATTTGCCACACACCACCATGAGGTTGGAAATTTGGATCGGGTTCTCCTTTTCCACGATACCTCCCTGGCGACTGTGTGCCCCTGGCCGCATGTGGCGCTTGATAAAGTTGACTTTCTCCACTACGGCCCGGTCTTTCTTGGGAAAAATCTTCAGAACTTTGCCGGTCTTACCCTTTTCTTTCCCGGCAATAACCAGGACCATGTCGTCTCTTTTGATATGGTATCTCTTTCGCTGTGCCATCAAATCTCCCTCTCGCCGGACCCTCCACTAGAGCACTTCTGGTGCCAGAGAGATGATTTTCATAAATCCCTTGGCTCTCAGTTCACGCGCCACCGGCCCAAAAATCCTGGTCCCAATGGGTTCACGCTGTTGGTTAACCAATACTGCAGAATTGTCGTCAAACCGGATATAGGAGCCATCCCGCCGCCGAATTTCTTTCTTCGTCCTTACCACCACTGCTCTCATCACATCTCCAGGCCTAACCTTGGCGTTGGGAATGGCCTCCTTGATTGAGACCACGATAATGTCTCCCACCCGAGCGTAACGCTTGCGTGACCCGCCCAGGACCTTTATGCAATAGAGCTTCTTGGCTCCTGAATTGTCAGCGGCCAACAGCTTGGTTTCTGTCTGAATCATTGTTCACTCCGCTAGTGCTTCCATCCGCAGGTAGTGTGTATTTTCTTAAAGAGTAGAAAGCTCCTGACTTTGCCCACTCAGCACGAGTCCTGTTAAAACAAATCCTGCATAGAATGTAGCCACCTAAGGACCAGTCCGGATATTTCATGAATTGCTGTCGCGAGAGCGCGAAGATGGTCGTGCCACCGGGCAATCGTCCCGCGGTACCGTGGGATTGGTTCCGAGGCGTACCTGAACGGTACGTCGCAGGGCCTGACACCCGAGGACACCAGGAAGGACGGCCATATCCGTGGTCGCAGCAAGTAATTCATAAAATCTCCGGGCTAAGTGACGGCCTTTTCAACAATCTGGCTCACTCGCCACCGCTTGGTCTTGCTCAAAGGCCTCGTTTCACGAATTACCACTCGATCGCCTTTTTTGAAATCATTATTTTCATCATGAGCTTTATGTTTAGAGCGTCTCCGTACGTATTTTTTATAGGTGTGGTGTTTGACCAGCCTATCGACCTGCACCACCACGGTCTTGTCCATTTTATCGCTAATGACAGTACCCGTTAGGGTCTTCCGTAAACCTCGCTCTTTCATACTCTAGTCCTCATTTGCCCTTCGCTTCTCTATTAGAACAGTTTTTACCCGGGCAATGTCTCTTCGGGTTCTTTTCAGTTGGGCTGTATTGTCCAACTGACCGGTGGCGTGTTGAAATTTCAGGTTGAAGAACGCCTCCGCCAGTTCTATTGCTTTTACTTCCAACTCTTCAACGCTCAGCTCACGGAATTCGCTAGCCTTCATAACCTTCCTCCCCGGCTGACGAATTTAGTGCCAAAGCCTAGTTTGTGGCCAGCTAACCTGAAGGCTTCCCTGGCCACTGGTTCAGGCACGCCTTCCATCTCGTACAAAATTTTACCAGGGCGAACCACTGCAACCCAGCCCTCAGGAGACCCTTTGCCTTTTCCCATCCTGGTCTCGGTAGGTTTTTTGGTAATAGGCTTATCTGGAAAAACTCGGATCCAAATCTTGCCGCCTCTCTTGATATGCCTGGTCATGGCGATACGCGCCGCCTCAATCTGTCGGGCGGTCATCCACGAGCCCTCAGTGGCTTGCAGACCATAGTCACCAAATACCAGCTTACTGCCGCGATAGGCCTTGCCTCTCATTCGCCCTTTTTGTTGTTTCCGGAACTTAACCTTCTTCGGTGCTAACATACTTAGCTATCCCTCTGGATCTGCTCAGGTAAGAACCTCACCCTTGAAAATCCAAACCTTTACGCCTATTACCCCGTACGTGGTCTTGGCCACCGCAGTGCCATAATCAATATCAGCTCTGATCGTGTGCAACGGCACCCGACCTTCGCGATACCACTCACGTCTGGCCATTTCTGCACCCCCCAAGCGACCGGCACAGGCCACGCGTACTCCTTTGGCACCGAACTTCAATGACGAGCTCACAGCCTTCTTCATTGCACGACGAAAAGCGACCCGGCGTGTCAGCTGAAGAGCAATGTTTTCGGCAACCAAAGTGGCATCCATTTCCGGCTTGCGCACCTCTTGGATATCGATCATTACCTCGCGCCTGACTATTTGTTCCAGCTGTCGCTTCAGGGCTTCGATTTCGGCACCTTTTTTACCAATCACTATGCCTGGCCGGGAGGTATGGATTCGGATCCTCGCCCGGTCAGCCGCACGCGCGATTTCGATCCGAGAAATCCCTGCGTGGTAAAGCTTTTCTTTGAGGAATCTACGGATTTCAGCATCTTCATAAACGAGATTGGCGTATTCCTTTTTGGCAAACCACTTGGAATCCCACGACCGGATGACGCCCAGCCTAAGTCCTATCGGATGTACCTTCTGTCCCAAATTTCACCTCCAAGGCAAAGTGCCTAAAATGAACTAAAATGTCTAAAGTGTCGAGATCTTCTTGCACTATCCAGTGAAAATGTCTTCAGCTTTAAACAGGCAAAATAAGATGAACCGTGCTAGGCCTCATCGAGAATGACCGTGATGTGGCTGGACCGCTTGATGATCTTAGTGGCGCGTCCCATAGCCCGAGCCCGCCAACGTTTCATTGTGGGCCCCCCATCCACAAATATCCGCTTGATGTAGAGTGTATCTACATCGATATTAGGATTCTGCTCAGCGTTAGCCAGCGCTGACCGGAGTGTTTTATCCACCAAACGCGCTGCCTTCTTAGGCACGAATCTGAGAATCGTTAAGGCCTCCTCAACCGGCTTTCCCTTTACAAGTTCGGTGACCAATCGCGCCTTGCGCGGCGAGATTCTGACATATCGAGTAACTGCCTTGACTTCCATGATTCGCGTCCTATGGCCGGCCAGCTCTGTCGCCGCCAGGTTCTTACCTCTTGCCCTTCAGACGACTCTTGCGATCGCCCGCATGACTGTAGAATATCCTCGTGGGAGCAAATTCACCCAGCTTATGTCCCACCATGTTCTCGGTAACGAACACAGGAATGAACTTCTTGCCGTTGTGCACCGCTATAGTCAAACCCACAAATTCAGGAACAACGGTGGAGCGACGAGACCAGGTCTTAATCATCCGGTGATCCCGATGCTCCTGAGCAATCAGTACCTTCCTCAACAATTTCTCTTCAACAAAGGGGCCTTTTTTTAACGATCGCGGCACGTTTGCCTCCTCAAACCTAGCGCACTACCTGGGGCGCCTTTTCACAATGAACTTGTCACTCGGCTTAGACTTACGGGTGCGGTATCCCTTGGTGGGGACGCCCCATGGGGTAACTGGATGCCGTCCTCCTGAACTCTTGCCTTCGCCACCTCCATGAGGATGATCCACCGGGTTCATGGCCACACCGCGCACTTTGGATCTGCGCCCGAGCCAGCGGGTGCGCCCCGCCTTGCCCAGGCTAATGTTTTCGTGATCAATATTTCCCACCTGGCCGATGGTGGCCTTGCACTCCAGCAATACTCTCCGCAGCTCTCCCGAGGGTAGCTTCAGCAAACCGTAACGACCCTCCTTGGCCATGAGCTGCACCCCAGCTCCGGCGCTACGCGCCAACTGTCCGCCCTTTCCTGCTCTCATTTCCACATTGTGGACAATTGTACCCAGGGGAATCTTTTCTAAGGGCAGAGCATTGCCCGGCTTGATATCGGCCGACTCACTGGTAATCACCGTATCGCCCACCTGCATCCCCACGGGTGCGAGAATGTAACGCTTCTCACCATCTGAATAATGGAGGAGCGCGATCCGAGCAGAACGATTCGGATCGTACTCAATGGTGGCCACCCGGGCGGGAATGTCCGTCTTTTCACGCTTGAAATCGATAATCCGATACCTACGCTTGTGCCCTCCGCCCCGATGGCGCACTGTAATCCGGCCGTAGGAGTTGCGACCACCCGATTTCTTGTATGGTCGCAGTAAACTCTTTTCCGGCTTGGTGCGAGTAATCTCCTCAAAGGTCGGGTAGGTTTGAAACCGTCTCCCGGGTGATGTCGGTTTTACGGTTTTGACTGCCATACATTTCCTCTCTTAAACGCCTTCAAAAAACTCGATCTTTTGCCCAGGTTTCAGAGTAACAACAGCCTTTTTCCAATGGCGCTTGCGACCTTCGCTACGACCAAGCCGCTTGCGTTTGCCCTGATAGTTCATGGTGCGCACATCCTCCACCTGAACCTTGAAGATTCGCTCCACAGCCTTCTTGATCTCTATCTTGTTGGCCCGCCGATCCACCTCGAAGGCCAGCTGATTGTGCATCTCTTTTATTATCGTACTCTTTTCAGTAATCAGTGGTCGTTTGATAATCTTGTAGGCATCTTCCATAAATCACCTGTGGCCAAGCGTGCATAGAGCATAGCGTTAGGTTTTAGAAGCCAGGAGCTAGGAGTCAGTAGCCAGTAGATCGTAATAATTGTTCTTTTCTCCTGGATTCTGACTCCTCTGTTTTTCGCTCTGCGCTTGGCGCTATGCGCTATGCGTGTCTTTCCCGAGCAGGGCAGCCTCTATTTTCGGCACCGCCTCTTTGATTAACATCAGATGTTGATACCTGAGGATGTCATAAACATTCAGCCCCTCAGAGCGCAGCACCTTCGTATGGGGCACACTTCTGGCCGAAATTTCAATAACATCGTCACGCTCTGGAATCACCACCAAAACACTATCCATGTCAAAAGCCTGCAAAACTTTCACAAAAGCCTTTGTTTTTATTTCATCAAGACCAAGCCCATCCAATACCACCACCTGACTCTCTTTACACTTGCTGCTCAAAGCCATCTTCAAGGCCTGCTTGCGGATCTTTTTGTTGACCTTGGGAGTATAATCTCTCGGCTTAGGACCGAAGGTGACGCCCCCCCCGCGCCAAATCGGCGAAGACCTCGTACCTGCGCGAGCACGTCCAGTCCCCTTCTGACGCCAGGGCTTGCGACCGCCACCTCTCACCTCAGAACGTCCTTTGGTGCTAGCACTCCCGGATCTCCGCTTGGCAAGTTGCATTGTCGCCACTTCGTGGAGCAGGTGGGATTTGACCTGGACATTGAAAATCTCGTCGTTCAGTTCGATTTCACCTATCTGTTCGTTCTTGCTATTGCAAACGGCCACTGTTGCCATGACCAGCCTCTTTTCTTCTCTCTACCGCAGTAGCAATTTCCCCGTCGGAAACTGCGTTGTTGCTAGAATTTGCCGCTCTTCTTGATAAACACCACTCCGTTCCGCCCGCCAGGCACAGCACCCCTGATGAGAATGATGTTTTCTTCGGGTCTGACGTCCACCACCATGAGCCCTTTGACCGTCGACCGCCGGTTGCCCATCTGACCAGGCATCTTTCTTCCCTTGATCACCCGGGAGGGCGTAGCACTGCAGCCTATTGATCCTGGAGCACGTTTGTTCATGCCTCCGTGACTCATTGGACCCCGAGAAAAATTCCAGCGCTTGATGGTGCCGGCAAAGCCTTTACCCTTGCTCCTGCCAACCACGTTGACCAACTCGCCCACTTGAAATATATCGGCGCTGACTTCCTGTCCCAGCTCAAATTCTCCCACATCGTCGACTCTCACCTCTCTGACCACGGCGAAAGGGCCTTTACCGCTTTTTTTGAAATGACCCAGCAAAGGTTTGTTGGTCCGCTGGGGCTTCCGTTCGCCGAAGCCCAACTGCACGGCATTGTAACCATCGCTTTGAACACTCTTGATCTGGGTGATCGTACACGGCCCCGCCTGAATAACCGTAACCGGGGTGGCCTCACCGTCCGGGGAAAACAACTGGGACATGCCCAATTTCTTGCCAATTAGGGAGTTAACCATTTTCAATCACTTTCACGCTATGCGGTTATAGCTTTATCTCAACATCCACCCCTGCTGACAGATCCAACTTCATCAGAGCATCTACTGTCTGCTGGGTTGGCTCGACAATAT
>CBFDBW010000048.1:0-11464 GCA_965603145.1 uncultured Syntrophobacterales bacterium | reverse complement strand
TTAGATGGCAGGACAAAGCAACATTAGAGTTCAGAGGTGTTTAAGCAAATATCAATGGTCCTGTCACAGGTTAATCGTTCTTGAGATAAAAGACATAAAGCAGGAGAGCAGGTAGTGTGCATGCTTGAGAGACATCGCTGATCCGTATGATTTCTACGACCCTATAGGTACTTGTTGCCGTAATCCTCACTCCTTCTCACGTTTCGCAACTAGTTGCTTGCATATGGTACAATCCATTTCACTTCGGTCCATCCTCGAGACCAGCTATTTCCTGGGGCACACACAGAACCGGACAGGGGAGTAACCGCACTACCCTTTCTGCTGCACTTCCGAAGAAAATCTCGTCGATCTCGCCGTTTCCAGCTCTCCCTTGTCCACCCATGACTATCATGTCCGCGTCAATTGCCTGTGCTCGCAGTGCTATGGCCTGAAATGGGGTCCCCACACTTATCTTCTTCCCGGCTATTAGTCCATTTGAATCATTGTGAGTCAGGAAACTATCAAGTTTTTCATTGGCCAGCGAGCACAGTTTTTCGCTCACTTCGTCTTCTGGCTCACCGTTGAGTTCAGCAATCTTTTCAACGTATCTCTTATCCACAACGTGGATTAAATGAATACTGGCGGAGAATTTCTTCGCAAGAAATTTTGCATATCTGAAAGCCATTTCAGAACCCAACGAAAAGTCAACTGGCACTAGGAGTTTTTGTAATCTCATTTTACAGCTCCTTAGCTAATCGCTCTGGTTGCGCAGGTGAATGCTCTGATTCTCATCCCTCGATGTCACCCAAATCAATTTCAACCGCTTCTTTCTCATTACGTAAGAAAAATACTAGCTTTAAAATCAATATAGTCGTCAATAGAAGCACCGCTAGAATTTCCGCACAAACCCGTGAAAACATCTCACACCTCCGGGGCTCAGAGCCAGCAGCTTATACTTTGCCAAACGGACTCATTCTTCAATTAATTCATATTCTTCCACTCTGACAACCTTCCTCCCGCGGTCATCCATGCCAACGAGTCCGATGACCTTCACCTTTTGCCGAAGGAAGGGCAACAACGCCTCTCCTCGGGTATTCCTTTCAATGAGATACTCCTCTTCGAAGTAAGTGGAAACAGCAGTCTCGGTGATGTTGCCTCTCTCATCCCAATCAACGGGAACCAGCAGTCCTCTGATGGTTATAGAGTCCTTCGCAAAGCTTTTTTTCCCACTTATCATAAGCTTCGGCCTCCTTTAGCAGACTCTGCTTAGAAACAAGGGAGTGATTACTCTCTGATTATTCTCTGAGCAAAGACGGTTATGAAAACCCTGGCCAGTTCAGCCTGTCTTACCCCTGATTCAAATGACACCATTAAGTGACAATGACTGACAATCTGTGTACCGCAAGACCTGTACCATCTCATTAACATATTGAAATTACAAAATTTCATTTGATTAGAGCGAAAAGCAATCGGAACTAAAGATTCCGCAATGGGGGGGAGATAGAGTGGCACAGTTCGGGCACAGTTTAAATGGAGTTTTTAAAATCTTGATTTATTTGGATAACTTCAGAGGAAGAACTTGAAGGACCGATTCTGTGACTGTCGGAACTCATGGTTCCGCTTTGGTTTATTGATGGCTGGTAGGGGACTTGAAGTCCTCCTTTTTAATCCCGTATTTTGTTAGCAACTTGTGCAACTGGCGGGTGGTAATGCCGGCGACCTCTGCTGACTCTCGTATTTTCCCTTTCTTGTTAGCGAGGAGCTCTTTCAGGTAGCGCTTCTCAACCTCCTCTAAGGCTCTTCGTCTGACCTCAGCCAACGTATATGAAGAATCCAACCCTATCCGTGCCCCGGGAGCCTCTAAGGCAAAAAGTTCCAGAGGAAGACCTGCGGGTGTTAAGATAGATGAGCTTTCGAGAATGTAAGCTCGTTCTATAAGATTCTCTAGTTCTCGAATGTTTCCCGGCCAGGGGTAATTGAGGAATGCTTCCATTACATCCGGATGGACGTCGCGCATTTCCTTGAGGTGAAATTTATTAAGCCTGCCAATAATGACTTCCACAATATGAGGGATGTCCTCTTTTCTCTCCCTTAGGGGTGGAATTTCCACTGGAAAGACATTCAAGCGGAAATAGAGGTCCTTTCTGAACTGGCCCTTGTCGCACATTTCTTCCAGATTCATATTGCTGGCCGTAATTACTCGCACATCTGCATTGAGGGTCCCTTCACCACCTACCCGCTGAAAAGTTCCATCCTGTAGTACCTGTAAGAGCTTGATCTGTGCAGCTGGCGTAATGGTACCGATCTCATCCAGAAAAATCGTTCCCCCTTTGGAGATCTCGAATTTTCCCAGTTTTCTTCTGTCGGCACCTGTGAAGGCACCCTTCTCATGTCCGAACAGTTCGCTTTCCAAAAGTGTGTCTGGGATAGCGCCGCAGTGGACGCTGACAAATTTGGCATCCCTGCGGTTGCTGTGTTGATGGATGAGACTTGCAAGCACACCTTTACCTGTTCCGGTCTCACCTGTTAATAAAACGGTACTCTTGGTTGGCGCGACAGAGCGGATTTTGGCGAATACTTTTTGCATCACGGGACTTTTGGTCTGAATGATTGCCAAGGAACTCGGTTGCCAAAATTGGTCTTTCAAATAGTCGAGTTCGGACCGCATTAAGATGGTTTCATTAATGTTCTCGATTATGTACTTCACTTCCTCGGGTTCAATTGGACAGGTGAGGTAATCGGCAGCTCCAGCCTTCACAGCCTTTACCGCTTCTCTGATCATTTCCTGGGGAGAGATGACAATAATTTCAACCGCTGGATACGCCTGCCGAAATTGCTGCAAGGCTGCTTTATATCCGTTGGCTGGCACTGCCTTTTGGAGGATTTCAACATCGATGAGAACAATGTCGTAGCGCGCCTCTTTGAGCATATCAAGAGCCCCATCTTTGCTCTTGGTTTGTTCTACCTTAGAGTCGGGATAAAGCGTCCGACGTAACAGATCCAAAACTTCTTTTTTCTTTGACACAAGCAAAAAGGACCTCATCACCTTCTCCCTCAAGCAAGACTTACCTGGGCCCCAAAGTTTTCAATCCATGATTTCCGGTGGATTTTGCAAGAGATTATAGCGCAAGTAATCTGAAAACTGTCTTTTTAATCGATCTCCTTTTCTCTTCTTTTCACTCTCAGCGGTTTTCCTCTACCTCTTTGTGGAAAGGAACCTGTAGTTCCGAAAAAAAGGAATAGAGGAATTTGAAATTCCACTATCAGGTTTTCCACCCGATTTCAATACATTAGAAAACCATCTCCGGCTTCGACTAGATTGAGCCGCCTGTCTTTTCAGCCAATTATAGGAACTCATAGTTCCGATGTCAATCGAGTTCTTCTGAAGTTATCCTGTAATTTCAATTAATTAGCATTTTGGCACGACTAATGCTCAATGGTGAGTGAGACTGTGATGAGATGAAGTGTCATGCTACAGGAGGTGTAACCCATGAAGATTAGACCTTTGCACGATCGAATCCTGATCAAACGATTGGGTGAAGAGGATAAAAGCAAGGGAGGAATCATCATTCCTGACACGGCCAAAGAAAAGCCCATTCAGGGCAAGGTCATTGCCGTTGGCAAGGGCAAAATCATGAAGAATGGCGATGTTATCCCCCTGGATGTCAAGAAAGGTGACAAGGTGCTGTTTGGCAAGTATGCAGGCACTGAAGTCAAAATCGATGGTGAGGAACATCTGCTCATGCGTGAGGATGATATTCTCGCGGTAATTCAAAAATAACCAAGTTATGGCGTAAGGAGGAATTTGACATATGGCTGCCAAAGAAATCAAGTATTCCGAAAAAGCCAGGGCGAAAACCATGAAAGGCGTCAACACCCTGGCCGATGTGGTGAAGTTGACCCTTGGACCCAAGGGCCGAAATGTAATCCTCGAGAAATCCTGGGGCTCCCCCACCATTACCAAAGATGGGGTAACTGTGGCAAAGGAAATTGAGCTCGAGGACCACTTCGAAAACATGGGCGCCCAAATGGTGAAGGAGGTGGCTAGCAAGACCTCTGATGTAGCTGGTGACGGCACCACTACAGCCACTTTGCTGGCCCAGTCAATCTATCGGGAAGGGTGCAAGCTGGTGGCAGCTGGCCACAACCCCATGCCCCTCAAGCGCGGTATCGACAAGGCGGTCGTCACTGTGGTGGAGGAGTTGAAGAAGCTCAGCAAACCCACCAAAGACCAGACAGAAATCGCACAAGTAGGGACCATCAGCGCTAACAATGACGAGACCATAGGAAATATCATTGCCGAGGCCATGAACAAGGTGGGCAAAGAGGGTGTGATCACTGTGGAAGAGGCCAAGGCCATGGAGACCACCCTGGAGGTGGTGGAAGGCATGCAGTTCGACCGCGGCTACCTCTCGCCCTACTTTGTCACCGATCCGGAGCGGATGGAGGTGGTGCTGGAGGAGCCCTATATCCTCATCCACGAGAAGAAAATAAACGTTATGAAGGATCTCCTTCCTCTTCTCGAACAGATTGCCAAGATGGGCAAACCCATGTTGATTATTGCCGAAGATGTGGAGGGTGAGGCTCTAGCCACCCTAGTGGTCAACAAACTGCGAGGCACCCTCAAAGTCTGCGCGGTCAAGGCTCCTGGATTCGGTGATCGGCGTAAGGCCATGTTGGAGGATATCGCCGTTCTCACTGGTGGTCAGGTAATCTCAGAGGATCTGGGTATCAAGCTCGAGAACGTGACTCTCAACGATTTGGGTTCTGCCAAGACTATTCAGATTGACAAGGATGACACCACCATCATTGATGGTGCTGGAGTCAGGGAAGATATCGAGGGGAGAGTCAAGCAGATTCGCACTCAGGTCGAGGAGACTACTTCTGACTATGATCGGGAGAAACTGCAAGAACGATTGGCCAAGCTTGTTGGTGGTGTTGCAGTGATCAAAGTGGGTGCCGCCACTGAAACCGAAATGAAGGAAAGAAAGGCTAGAGTTGAGGATGCCTTGAATGCCACCCGGGCAGCTGTTGAAGAGGGTATTGTGCCTGGTGGTGGCGTAGCACTGCTGCGCTGCCTCTCCAGCCTTGAGAGTATGAATCTGGACGGTGAGGAGCGGTTCGGTGTCAATATCGTCAAACGAGCTCTGGAGGAGCCGTTGCGGATAATCGCCAACAACGCCGGCCATGAGGGTTCCGTTGTTGTTCAGCGTGTAAAGAATGAGTCCGATTCATTGGGATTCAATGCTGAGACCGAGACTTATGAAGACCTGATGAAGGCGGGGATCATGGATCCCACCAAGGTGGTGCGATTGGCCCTGCAGAATGCTGGGAGCGTTGCCGGGCTGCTGCTTACCACCGATGTTGTGGTTGCTGAAAAACCGAAGGAGAAAAAGAACGCAAAGATGCCCGAGTACCCGAATGATTACTAAGGTATCCCAAAGGGCAGCCTTCGATAAGACCTGTCGACTTGCTCAGGTCGAGTCGCTCAGGCCAGCTAGAGCATACGGCACAGCGTTGGAAAATGTCGCAATGACACCTTGATGAACTGAAGGTTCAAAAGGGAGGAAAGGTGAAGACTGGGGACTCACCCAGGTGCGTCGCGAGATGGATCGGCTTTTCGACCGATTCTTCGAAGCCTTGCCGTTTCGCAGCGCCATTCGGCCACGAGTCCAAGATTTCTCTCGGTCAGCTGACGGCCGAGTAACTTTGCGTATATAACTTTATCATCCCCAGGAGAGTAAAAATCCTTCAGAACAGCTTCCTGTTCATAACCGCCAGCCCGGTAGAAAGAACGTGTTGGTTCGTATTGATCACGAGAGGAAGTATCCACGTAGATTCGTTTACCCCCAATTTTACTTATCTTCATCTCGGTTCTTTTCAACAAGTCCCGGCCAATTCCCCGACCTCTAAATTCATGGAGGACGGCAATCCAGTGCAGGTCATAACTTTCTTTGGTGCACGGAATGGGTCCATAGCAACTGTAACCAACAACTCGCTCATTCATTCCAACGAACAAAAAATAATAGCCGCTCGACTCTCCTTTAGAAAGCCTTTCTTGTACCAACTCCACTGCCATTTCAACTTCTCCGGTAGAAAAAAATCCGGAAGACCTAACAATGTTCCGGATATTGTCCACATCGGAGGGGATTGGCTTGTCTCGATAAGAGATTCCCTTGAAGTTCACGAGCGCTTACTTCTCTGGTGCGAGCTTACGGTTGAAGGCCTGCGAAAATGGAAACCCGACCACAAGCCGGTGAAAAAATTACGGGAATTGATCCCCAGGGAGCGAATTCTGTAGCCTCCCTCCTGAACGACAATCGTGGGCAACCTCAGGGAGCCGACCATTTCTCCGTTAAGCCTGAAATCCTTCTTTCCTTTGAATGGCAAAATCAACGATCGTGCCTATCATATCCCCATAGTCCAACCCCGACTCTCGGGCCGAGGCGGCAACGCCGGCATCAGCGCTCAGACCCGGATTGGCGTTCACCTCGAGAACATATACCTTGCCCTGGTCATCAACCCTCAGATCAACTCGTCCGTAATCTCTCACCATAAAGAGATGGAAACACTCGAGGGCCACCCTCTCCATTTTGTTCGACAACAACTGGGCTAGATCTCGTGGAAACCTTCTGGGACTATGGTGGTATTCGAAAGAAGCCTTATCCCATTTGGCCCGGTAACCGACAATGGGGTAAAGATTCTCGGGAAAAGCGGAAAAATCGATCTCTCCTATGGGGAATACACTTGCCGTCGGATACCCCAAAAGAGTTAGGTTGAATTCCCTGCCCGGGATGTATTCTTCTATCAGCAGCGGGCCGAATCGGTCCAATAACTGTTTCAGTCCTTCTCGAAGTTCCTGGTCATTTTCGAAGATCGAGTCTTGGTCAATACCAATACTTGCGTCCTCAAACCTCGGTTTGACGATCACCGGAAATTTGAGTAGGGCAGTACTGAATTCCCGCGAGCCCTTGTAGACTATATAATTGGGCGTCCTAATTTGCTTACCCTTCAGTAGCCGTTTGCTAATAAGCTTGTCCGTGGTAAGCATCAGGGCTGTGGAAGTAGAACCTGTAAAAGATAAGCCCAGGAGCTCAAAGACGGCTGCTGCATGCCAGACGAGGTGGGGATCTTCATCAACAGTCTCACAGAGATTGAAGACGATGTCCACCACTTGCTCCTTGAGTCTCTGAGTGAAGCCATGGAGATCACGGGTAAAGGGAATCCTCACCGACGAGTGCCCCAAAGCCTCGAGCGCCTTCTCAATGTCTTCCACCTGGGCAATAACGTCAAGGGATGCTTCCCAATTTTCGTGCCCTTGGGAGGCTGGTTGGTTGTGAACTATACCGACCTTTTTTCTCCTCAAAGCTTCTCCTCCTTAATCCCTGGCGAGCCGAAGCCGAAGAAACAATCGACTGGATCAAGTCGTTATAAGAGATTCCCACCTGAGATGCGATGATGCACAGGTCCGAATGGGTGGGATGCAGCCCGGCCAGGGGATTGACCTCCATGATCATTAGAGTGCCGTCCTTATCTTGCCGCAGATCGAGGCGACCCGCATCCCGGCAGCCGAGGCCTCTCCAGGCAAGCAGGGCCACCTTGCTCGCCTCTGTTAGCAAGGCGCCATCGACCGGACGATACTCCACCAATTCCTCGTACTTCTCCTTGTTCCGGTAAGAGTAGACTTCAGATTCAGCATTCTCTAGGAGAACAACTTCCATAGCACCAATGACCGCTGCATCTTTTCCCGTTCCAAGGATACCCACAGTAACTTCCCGTCCAGGTAAAAAGGTCTCAACCAGTACAGGCTGTTTGTACCTTGACAGCAGGAGACTGCACACGGATAGCAGATCTCTCCCATTTGTAATTTTCGAGGCGGAATCGACCCCCTTGCCGGTGCCTTCGGCTACTGGTTTGGCGAAGAGTGGAAAAGGAAGATCAATAAACGGTAGGTCAGATTCTCTCTCCACCACGAAGAAATCAGGCGTGGGAACGGTTAGATCTCGGAGCACGCGCTTGGCCATCCCTTTATGCAGAGTGAGAGACAGTACTAGAGGATCGGAAAATGTATACGGTATTTCGTGGGCTTCGAGCAGAGCCGGGACTTGCGCCTCACGGCCGAATCCCCTTAGACCTTCGGCAATATTGAAAACCAGATCCCAACTATCCCCGGCAGCAAGTCGTCGGGTGAGACTCTTGATGTTCCCTATGCGATCTGTTCGGTACCCTAAATCTTGCAAAGCCCGGTCAATGGCAGCAATGGTTTCCTCCGAGTCAAACTCGGCGGTTTCTTTCTCACCGAAGCCCGCTACCAGGTAATCTTTTCGGAGGTCATAGGTAATGCCTATTTTCATCAGCAACTTCTCCTCTCCCCAGCTTCTGGTCTCAAAGGAGTGTCGGCGGAGTGTCTTTGAGGCGGACAGGTGTCAGGATAGCGAAATATCCGGCCCTCATAATTTTTTAGAACAAGATAGTCGCCCTCACGGCCGACAACGTAATCGGGAAGCAAGGGAATCTTGCCACCGCCTCCCGGAGCGTCGATGGCATAAGTGGGCACCGCATAGCCACTGGTGTGACCTCGTAAACCCTGAATGATCTCAAGGCCCTTCTCAACAGGTGTACGGAAATGAGCCGATCCCCAAATAGGATCGCACTGATAGAGATAGTAGGGCTTCACCCGGATCTTCAGAAGCCCGTGCACTAATCGTTTCATGGTCTCCACATCATCATTGATTCCAGCCAGCAACACAGTCTGACTGCCTAAAGGAATGCCTGCATCCGCCAGTCGTTCGCAGGCCTGACTTGCCTCAGGAGTAAGTTCATCTGGATGAGTGAAATGAATACTCATCCAGATTGGGTGGTAGCGCTTTAGCATCCCGGTGAGGGGTGCTGTAATCCGCTGTGGCAAAACCACAGGCACTTTGCTCCCAATGCGCAACAGTTCCACATGGGGAATCCTCCTTAGCCGGGACAAGAGCCATTCCAGTTTCTCGTCCGGCAGGGTCAATGGGTCGCCACCGGATAGCAGCACATCCCTGACCCCCGGCGTAGCTTTGATGTAGTCGATGCCCCGTTGCCACTGAACCATCTTGAAATCTTTATTGTGACCAACCATGCGAGAACGAGTGCAATAACGGCAGTAACTTGAACAGAAGTCCGTAACAAAGAAAAGGACCCTGTCAGGATAGCGGTGGACTATCCCTGGCACAGGACTATCATGATCTTCTTCCAGGGGATCTTCCGCTTCGCCCTGGGAGTGCAGGTGCTCCCCGCTTACCGACACCACGGTACGGCGCAGGGGTTGGAACGGATTGTTTTCGTCTAGGAGGCTCGCATAGTAAGGCGTTATGGCCAGAGGAAGAGATTTACCATTACGACCAATACCATTGCGCTCATCGTCGCTGAGCCGAATGATGCGCTCCAGTTGGTAAAGATTGCTGATTCGGTTGGCCAGTTGCCAGCGCCAATGGTTCCACTCAGCGCTGGTCGCTTCAGAAAAGAAACGTTTGCGGAAGGTTGAGGAACGTAAACTTGCAGGAAATCTTGAAATACCATAGGTCTTCTTGCCGGACCTGGATTTCTTGTGCTCAACAAATCTTTGCTCATTCGAGGAATTCTCCTCCGCCTGCCCAGACCTGGGCAGGCAACCCAAAGGCTCAACTTCTTCTGCACAAGGAATTCCGGTTTTCATCTCTCCTCGCCTCCTCTTACTGGGCACGGCCACAATGAAAATCCATCGTGCCGGATTTTAGATAATAGGACGCCCCTCAACCCGCAAACAATGAGTCGGGCCGAATTCAAGGTGGCAAACAATGTGCCATTTACATAACATATTAATATTTATATGTTTATTCTTTATCAGTCCAGACGTGCCAGAACTTGAAGTTCCGATTTTGGCGAGGAAAAGTGGGATCTGGGGCAGATGACGAGGCCACAGACTATATAAGTAGTTGAATTATTATATAAATTAAAAAAGCAGAACTTTCAAATCCGATCTCGACACCATCGGAATTGATTATTCTGCTTTCCTATAATTATTCGCCAAGCTACTTGACGCCGCGGTTATTTTATTAGCCTGAACGGCTTACCACCTTCTAATTACGGCGGCCAACTCAGATTACTATTGTCAACGAACTAAATCACGATTGGAAGGGTCTTCAATACCTATAGGAGGCATGACTTCAGAAAATCCACCATATGGCGGGGCGGTTCTTATGATGAAGCCTTAAACATCTTGCCAAGATGTGAACTTTCATAAAAGTTTAGTTATGATGTGGAGATCGTGAATATTGGGGTGTGTACGCGATTAAACATACATAGCAGATACTCAAACTTATGGCTTATGAGAATAAATACAAGGTTTAGTTGTCACCAACGCTCTTTTGACTCTCTGCTTCATTACCCTCTGGTTCCCTCTTGAAATAAAGCCAGACAAGGATGCCAATAAAAGCAAACACCCAGACGTTAAGAAGTGTGTCGATAAAGTTTTCTAAGGTCATCAGACCACCTCTGATTTAAGAGCTTTTAGCAGACAAACCGCTACCAAGAGTACGATAAAAATAAAGGGTAAAGCTGCAAGAGCAATTATACTCTTCACAGCGTCGATACTATTCGACAGGATCATAACCAGTCCAAGGGCCCCCAAGATTACGCCCCATATAAGCTTTGTCCTTGTGGGAGGGTTCAGGTCTCCACCGGTGGAAAACATGGAAAGTACGAAGGAGGCGCTTACCACACTCGTCACCACAAAAAGAAAGGCTGCCAGAATCGTGGCGACAATGGTCACAGTACTCAGCGGCAAGTGCCTTAGAACAAAGAACGTAGTGTCATTAATGTTTGTCTTCAATACCTCCAGAATCGGCGCATCGAGCTTCAGCACTCCATAGAAACCAACACTGCCAAAAACGCCGAACCAGAAGATAGAGAAAAACGTTGGCACCAGTATGACGCCTAAAATGTACTCCCGTATGGTACGCCCCCTCGATATACGTGCGATGAAAACACCAACGAAAGGAGCCCAGGCGAACCACCAGACCATGAAGGTAAGCGTCCAGGATTGAAACCAAGTGCTGGCCCTTTCATCGAAGAAGGTATAAGTTTTAAAACCCTGAGGAACCACTCGGGCAAAGTAGTCGCCAATTGATTCGGTAATTCCACTCATTACATAGTAAGTAGGGCCGGTCAGCAGCACGAAGATCATTAGTCCGCCCGCGATGGCCATAGCAGTAGTGGAAAGAGTTGCCATACCTTTGCTCAGATCCACCGTTAGGGGAAAAATGTAAGAGAAACAGAGCACGGCAAAGATCACCCCTGCGAGCCAGAGACCAGAATTG
This sequence comes from uncultured Syntrophobacterales bacterium, assembly GCA_965603145.1. Lineage (GTDB taxonomy): Bacteria > Desulfobacterota > Syntrophobacteria > BM002 > BM002 > BM002. The sequence continues at coordinate 152 of CBFDBW010000048.1, read as the reverse complement.
TGCAGGCCGAAAAGTGACTCAACGCCACTTTGAACCTGAAATACCCCCATTGCTATGGACCCGCCGATGCCGATTGCTATAGCATAGATGGCCAACAGGTCACTTAACCAGCCGACACTCCTTGTCCAGGTCCGCTGGCCAAAAACCGCTTT
>CBFDBW010000047.1:0-11467 GCA_965603145.1 uncultured Syntrophobacterales bacterium | reverse complement strand
CTGAGTTCTTCGAGTTGGATCGAGGCCAGACTCTGGTCCAACCGGATGGTCTTGAGAGCTACGCTTCTGCCAATTGTTGGGTCCACAGCCTTGTAAACAACACCCATGGCGCCTTGGCCTAGCTCGCCTTCAATCTGATAGCGACCCACAGTCGTAACTTCCTCTCCAACCAAAAGATCGGAAGTCTCGGCAGCAACGGTCTCAACATCCGCGAGGTGGGGTTCCTCGACTCTGTCGACCGCAATTGCGGCTGCACGCAAACTGAAAACCTGAAGCACTGGCGCCAGGAAAAGTATAAGAAGAGCAGGGAAAAGCGGCTTGAACCAGAGATTGTAAGCAGTGAAACCCCAGTAAGACCCTGCAATAGCCAGCCCAAACAGAAGGCCACAAGAAATCCAGAGCATCAATGATCGGCGGCCCCCGGCTATTAGTCCTAGTGTTAGAGCACTCAGAAGCATGAATAGGATCTCGGCGATACCGCTGAGTTCTGAGCGGAGGATGAAACGCTCGTCCAGGATATTGGCGACGACAGTGGCGTGTTTTTCCACTCCAGGATATCCAGGCCCGAAGGGAGTAGGCCACAAATCATGGAGTCCGGCGGCAGCTACTCCCACGAGCACGACCTTGTCTTTGAGCATATCGGGTTTTAGGTGGGCCGCCATGACCTACTTGTAAGAGAGGTAGGGAAAACTATCCCGGCCGCCGTAATAGTTGAGGCCAACAAGACCACGATCGTCGGTGGGAACTAAGCGCTCGCCGATCAAGATGCTCTCGCCGCTATTTACTTTGATCTCAGCCCAGCTGAGACCAAGATACAGCCGACTCAGTTGAATCCCCAGAGAGGGGAAATATTGCTTCTCGAAAGCCATAATAGCTGGGTCGCTTCGTAAGACACCGTCCCTGTCCAAATAGGCGTTGACAAATCCTAGAGCGGCTGCAGCCTTACCCAGAACTTGGGTCGGCGGGAACACACTGCTGCCGCGAAGCAAAGGCAGGGAAGGGAGCCTGTTAACATCATCAAAGAGAAGATAGGCAGAATGAGCCAAGATCGCCGGCTTCTCAGGGGGTGCACCAGCGGCGTCACCCTTGAACTCGAAATAAAAGGGGAGGACCGCATTGCCCGCCTTCTTCATGGCCATGGCAAAGAGTAGGTCGTTTGAGTAGGAAAGTTCAGTGGTGGGATCCAGATCGAGCCAGCGTAAAAGGGGAGCAAATTCCGCCTTGGGAGGAATTGGTTGGGCTTGGGTTTTGCTGGGTAGGAAGGAAATATCTATGTCAATGGTGCGCGCTCCGGCCTCTTTTAGCCTGTGAACGAGGGCGGCAATCCGTGCTCGAGGCCAGGGCCAGCGGCCGTAATGGCTAATACTTTGATCATCGATGGCAATGATGGTGACGTGGGGATTGGGGGGCACAGGACCGCGCAATCGAAAGAAAAGATCACGGATTTTAAGGTGGGTATTTTCAAGTGGACCGAATGAAACGACGTGAACAGAGGCGAAAATCAAGAAGAACGCAGCAGCAATGATGAGAGCTTTTCGATAACCCATTATTCGCCGTAGAGGTCTCGGTCGCGCGCTTCATTCCAGCGAACCCACGCCTCCCTCCTCGCTGCAGCAAGATCGAAAGCGGAGATCGCGCTTCTTCCTTCCCGGCCGAGAGTTACCTGTTGGTATTGTCCGAGGAGCAACTGCTCCCACTCTTCACGGGATATTCTGGTTGGTCCAGGTACGCGAGTTGGCTCTTTTAACTTCGGAACTTTCTGTCCAGGGGCGAGATCGCTGGCGAACGGATTGTACACCTGAATATTTCCAGAATGAACGCGAACCCGCGTCTGTTGGCTGGGACCAACTTGAAGATCGTACACTGTGCCTTGAACAGCGGTGATGGCAGTGGGTGTTTCCACCTGATACTTGGAGCCAAATCCCAACAGTCGCGTAACCCTTGTCCACATCTTACCGATCGATAGGGCGAACCGGTATTTTCCCTTCTGGCGCCTGCGTTCCACCTCTTTCAATTCCAGGGTGGTATTGGCAGCCAACCTGAGGACGCTACGATTGTCTAGAACTAATTCCAAGCGTCCCTGTTCGAGAACCCGAACGTTGTCCCCAGCCTTGAGGATGGCGTTGACCTGGAGCCTCTGCCAGCCATTGGTTTCAGCACCCGTCATTTGCACCTCACCTTCAACTAAGGTGGCCACTGCTTGGGAGGCAGCCGCGGCCATTTTCTTGGTCTCGGGGACCGGTGCGGAAGGAGTCGGTTCACCCCGTTTACCTGTTACTGGCGTAAATTTGCGTTTGGGAAGATATACGGTCTGGCCGACCTGGATGAGGTTCAGATCTTTAATGTGGGGATTGAGACTCTTAATCTGGTTAACTATTTCTTGGTTGTAAGTATGGAGGTGCTTGAATGCCAGGTAGCTTATACTGTCACCTGGCCTCACTTTGACAGAGGTGACAGGGTCAGAGGCGGCAACCAAAAAAGTGGCAGCCAACAATATCAGCAGGACGGTGAGATGGCGTGGCCCCAAAAAGCAGGAATTATTCCGCATACGTTTAGGCATCCAAAATAAGTGAACTGCTTCTCGGTCTGCCTGTTAACTCCTTTTTAGCAGAACTTCTGTAAGGTTGCAACCTTGGGAAGGCGCAGAGCGCATGGCGCCCGGAGATTTTAGATTTTAGAATGCAGATTTCAGATTTAAGAGCTCAATACCTCCCGGTGAGGAACGCATGTACCTCAATCAGCAATCTGAAACTGGGAACCCGCCCGAAGGGTGGGAGTCCGAAGGACAAATCATAAATCATACATAGACTGGCCGAGGGGACCAGGTTTTCCAGATCTAAATAAACAAGTAAAACTTGATTTAACCTGGTTAACTAAATACATTGTATCCATTCTAGAATAGCAAATGGCCGATGGTTTTTACTATACCTCACTCAGCAAAAGAACGATGACCGAAGCGAGCAACCAGAAAAAGAAGGTGTCCACAGTACCATGCATGGTGATCGCGGGAACTCACTCCGGAGTGGGCAAGACCACGATTTCCCTGGGTTTAATGGCTGCATTTCAGAAAAGAGGACTCACGGTGCAAAGCTTCAAAGTGGGTCCTGATTTCATTGACCCGGGACACCATACCAGATTGCTTGGAGCGCCAAGCCGCAACCTAGATGGCTGGATGCTTTCAAAAAAGTATAATCGGTCAACGTTTTACCGGTCCATGCAAGGTAAGGACTTCGGTATAGTGGAAGGGGTAATGGGCCTTTTCGATGGCTATGATGGACGGTCCGAAGCTGGATCCACCGCCCAGATGGCCAAGTGGCTGAACGCTCCGGTAATTTTAGTTGTGGATGCCAGCAGTATGGCACGGAGTATTGCCGCCCTGGTCCATGGCTTTAAAACGTACGAGCGGGATCTGCGGTTGGGAGCGGTGATCGCCAACAAGGTAGGAAGTGACAGCCATGCTCGGTTTCTGTCCGAGGCTATGGAATCGGTTCCTGATGTTTCTTTTTTGGGAGGGCTACCTCGCTCCGAGGAGGTGACGATTCCTGAACGGCATCTGGGGTTGGTTACCTCCGATGAAGAGCCGTATCCTGCTGATCTTTTCAACACGCTGGCCGTGCTCGTGGAAGAACACCTTGATGTGAGTAAGCTTTTGGAGATGCAGGCCACCGCAGTGAGTGATGAGATTCTGCCTGCGCCGACGGCTCGCCAAGCCAGGATACGACTCGGAGTGGCACAGGACGAAGCCTTCTGCTTCTACTACCAGGACAACCTGGACCTGCTTACTCACTTTGGTGCTGAACTCTGTTTTTTTTCTCCGGTTCGGGATTCGAATCTTCCTGCAAATGTGTCGGGCCTTTATCTGGGCGGAGGTTACCCAGAACTCTATGCTAGGCAGCTAGCAGAGAATGAAAGCTTAAGAAGAGAAATTCTGGCGGTAGCTCACAGGGGGATGCCCATATTCGCCGAATGCGGCGGTTTCATGTACCTCACCCGTTCCATTGAGATGGAGGGGAGTAACTACCCCATGGTGGAGCTTTACCCTTTCAGTACAAGGATGCTCCCTCACCGAAAGGCCCTCGGCTACCGCGAGGTAGTTCTCAAAGAAAATAGTTTGTTGGGGCCAAAGGGACTGAAGGCTCGTGGCCACGAGTTTCATTATTCTGAATTAATCGGAGATCCCGGGGAAGTTCCTGACCTTTTCCGGTTGAGCAGTCGTACAGGCATCGAAGTCGGGACAGATGGTTTCATGCTCAACAATACCCTGGCGGGCTACATTCATCTGCACTTCGGCAGTAATCCGGAGATGGCCGCTCATTTCGTTGACCGATGCAGGGAGTATCAGGGCAAGAGCTAGTTGCAACGAGCAGTTCCCTGTAGGAGCGACCTCCAGGTCGCGATCAGAATGCTAAACACCTTAACACATAAGGAAGATCTATGGTTGAAATTGCCAAAGTTGCCCCAGCTGATATTGAATCATTGAGTTTCAAGATCATCGAGGAAGAGGCAGGGGATCACGGTCTGGAAGCTGACGAGTGGGCAGTGGTGCGAAGACTCATTCATACCACTGCTGATTTTGAATTTGTGCAAAATACCCGCTTTCACCCTCAGGCAGTGGCAGCAGGTATTGCTGCCATCAGGAGCGGAGCTGCCATTTTTACGGACACGCGTATGGCCCAGGCAGGAATTACCAGGCGACACCTGGCTCAGTTTGGTTGCGAGGTTCACTGCTATATCGATGACCCTGAGGTAGTCACTGTTGCCAAGAGAGATAACAGTACCCGTGCCGCTGCAGCCGTCTCACAAGCCAGAGAACTACTGCACGGTGGACTGGCAGTCATTGGTAATGCACCCACCGCGCTTATTGAACTGGTGAGACTTCACAAACAGGGTATACTCCAACCGGCTCTGGTTGTGGGTATGCCCGTAGGCTTTGTAAATGCTGCAGAAGCCAAAGAGATGTTGATGGCTTCCGGGCTTGTATACATCAGTGTTGCAGGCAGGAAAGGAGGAAGTGCTGTTGCCGCCGCTGCGGTCAATGCCCTTGCCAATCTCGCAGCGAAAGAGAGCAAAGCGCAGAGCGCATAGCGCAAAGCGGATTAATAAACGGCAACCACACGCCGTGCGCTCTGCGCTTGGCGCTATGCGGCGAACGAAGTGAGCCACGACGGACAATATCGATAAGGCATGGACTGCGATGCCAGCTGAACGAGCTCGGACTAAGCGTAGACGAAAAGGAAAACTGAGGGAGGGTTTTACCACCGGAACTGCGGCCGCTGCTGCTACGAAAAGTGCACTCCAGCTCCTATTGACCGGTTTGCCACTTAATCCGATCTCAGTGACTCTTCCTGAAGGCAGAGTCCTAAGTGTTCCTTTGCGCCGAAGCCTTTTGGATGGAAATACTTCACTATGTTCAGTTGTCAAGGATGGAGGAGATGATCCCGATGTGACCCACGGCGCAGAGATTGGAGCGCGGGTTCGGATCTTGGGGCCTACGAAAGGTAAGACTAAAATCGTGTATATGGCCGGGGAAGGGGTTGGTAAGGTTACCAAGCCAGGACTTCCTGTAAAGGTAGGTGAGCCCGCCATCAATCCGGTGCCCAGGCAGATGATCCAGTGGGCGGTAGAAGAAGTGCTGGACGCTTGTGAAGCTGGGAAGGACAAACGAGTTGAGGTTGAAGTTTTTGTCACTGACGGCGAAGCTCTAGCCAAGAAGACACTTAACCCCAGGCTGGGAGTTCTGGGCGGCCTCTCCATCCTGGGCACCAGTGGAATTGTCCGCCCGCTATCACACCAGGCGTACAAGGAAACCATAGAGGCGGCACTGTCGGTGGCACGAGCTGCGGGCCGCGAACTAGTGCTGAGTACCGGCGGCAAAAGCGAAAGATTTGCCAGGCGACTGCTCACCACCCTACCTGAGGAATGCTTTGTCCAGGTTGCTGACTTCTATGGATTTGGCTTGGAGGCAGCAACTAAACTGGGCTTTAACAAGGTCACTCACTCGGTTTTTATTGGCAAACTGGTAAAAATGGCCATGGGGCTGCACTATACCCACGCCAGCAGCGCTAACATGGATCTTGGTGTTTTACGTGAGATGGCTCGAGAGGTCGGAGAGCCAGAGGAACTGATAGAAAGACTGGTAGGAGCAAACACTGCCAGACATGCTCTCGAGATCATGCAGGAGACGAGAAGCGCTGAAAGCATTATTCCCAAGCTTTCAGAAAGAGCAATGGAAGTGAGCAGGAACCATTCCCAAGATAAACTGGACATTCATTTGTTTTTGTTCGACTATAATGGACAAGTCATCTTTAAGGCGTAGGATGGGCAGTACCCATCCTACTTAAATCCAAAATCCGAAGCACGAATGCTCCAATGTTCAAAACAAAGGTAATTGACAGTCTCAGATATATGTTTTGGTCATTTGAAACTTGGGACCCACCCGCAGGGTGGGGAGTCCGAAGGACAATTTTGATGTTTGAAAATTGTTTCGTATTTCGATATTCGATATTCGGATTTCCAAACCAACAGCAGCGAGCTAGGTATGAGTAAAATAGATGCCAATTTCAAAGGTACTGTGACCGTCATAGGTTTGGGTGTTGGTCCTGAAGACCTGACCGAAGCGCACCGGGAGGCTATTGAGGCGGCCGAAGTGCTGGTGGGCGGTAAACGGCAGCTCTCCTCATTTGCTGGAGAGACAGAGGCGACCTGGGTCCTTGGGGCTAACCCGGTGGCAACACTGGAGGCGGTGAAAAAAGAGGCCACCGGAAAGCGAGTGGTGATCCTCGCTTCAGGAGATCCTCTTTTTTTTGGCATCGGCGAGCGGGCTTTAGAGGTTTTTGGCTCTGAAAATGTGTTATTTCTGCCCAACGTCACTGCCCTGCAAAAGACCTTTGCCAATCTCAAGCTGCCTTGGAAGGAAGCTCGGACCATTAGTGTTCATGGTCGCAATCCCACGGACTTCTTCCCAGAGCTTGCATATCCGGGGTGCATTGCAATCTATACAGACCCGAAAAATACGCCGGATCGGCTGGCAAGATTACTCCTTGAATTTGGCATGGCCAATCGCAAGGTGGCAGTGGTGGAGGAAATAGGCTCCAAAGAAGAGCAGTGCAAGGAGACTGATCTAGTGGGGGCCGCCGGGATGAAATTTTCGCCGCTCAATGTGATGGTGCTCTACCCGCTGGAAAATCAACTGGTAGAAACCAGATTCGGAATTCAGGACGATCTTTTTAAGAAGGAAAAATCCCTGATCACCAAAAGGGAAGCACGTGCCCTGATTCTGGCTGAACTCCAAGTAAGAGAAAATGCAGTCATGTGGGATGTGGGAGCAGGTTCTGGTTCAGTGGGGATTGAGGCGGTTAGGATTGCGCCCGGCTTGAGAGTATACGCCGTCGAGAGAGAAAAGGGCAGATTAGAAATGATCAAGGAGAATTCACAGCGGCTGGGAGGCTTCGGGGTCAGAACTGTTTTGGGCGAGGCACCTGGAGCTCTGCAGGATTTGCCTGACCCTGATCGGGTATTTGTCGGCGGCAGTGGCGGCAGTCTTGCCGACATTCTGAAGGTTGTAGAAAAACGGCTCCAGCCAGGAGGTCGAGTGGTGGTGAGTGTGGTCACCCCGGAAACGCTTGGCCGAGCCCTGAAATTTGTGGAGCACACTGAGCTGGCCCACGAGTGGCTACTATTGCAGCTGAGTCGCACTGTTCCCATCGAGTCGAGTAAGCAAGTGACACCGGGTGCTCTCATGAGTCGCTTCCAGCCGCAAACACCGCTCTTCCTTCTCAGTCTCTGGCGCTGAGCGACAAACGAGGGGAGGATTAACCACGAAGTACACGAAGGGCACGAAGAAAATCGAAGCAATTTAGGTCGAGCGATTTTTTAAGATAATGTCTGGTTATTATGATAATTCTAGCAGCTGTTGCTTTGAAGTCCCCCTTGGTAAAGGGGGATTTAGGGGGATTTGCAGACGCTTCCGAAATCCCCCCCGACCCCCCTTTGGAAAAGGGGGGTGGAAGAACGGCCTGAGTGTGACCGGTTACCCAAGGAGGATCCAAAACTGAAGCCGATTGAGAAAGGCATAGTCTATTTTATTGGGGCAGGTCCGGGTGATCCGGAACTGATCACAGTACGCGGTGCTAACATCATTCAGGCCGCAGACCTGATCGTCTACGCCGGCTCCTTGGTGCCGCAGACTCTTTTGGCTCAGGCAAAGGAGGGAGCAAGCATCCATGACAGCTCCAGTCTTAGCCTGGAGGAGACCCATACGCTTCTTGTCGAAGGTGTAAGAAAAGACCTTATTGTGGCCCGGGTCCACACGGGCGATCCAGCATTATACGGTGCCATTCAGGAGCAAATCCAGCTACTGCAAAAGGAAGGGATCCCATGTGATGTGGTGCCCGGGGTCACGGCGGCCTTTGCGGCTGCGGCTGCCCTTGGGCGGCAGTTCACTCAGCCCGGTGGTAGCCAGACCCTGATTTTCACTAGACTGGCAGGGCGGACGCCGGTCCCTGAGAGCGAGAATTTGGGTGGGCTTGCTCAGCACCGATCAACTCTGGTTATTTATCTCAGCGTAACCCGAATTCGTGAAGTGGTGGCGGAGCTAGAGCAAGGATATCCGGCTGACACTCCTGCGGTAGTCGCTTATCGGGTGGGCTGGCCGGAGGAAAGATTTATCCACGGCAAGCTGGCAGATATTGCCCAGAGAGTGGGGGAAAGTGGGATAAAGAGACAGGCGGTGATTTTGGTGGGTGAAGCGTTGAGGGGAGAATTGAAGGCTCGCAGCAAACTGTACGATCCCAGCTTTGACCACGGCTTTCGGAAGTCTCAACAGGAGGGAGAAGCTGGGCCGCAGGGTGTGGCAGTGATGGCTCTGACCCCGGGGGGAAGCAAGCTGGCCGCTAACATAACCGCCAACATTGAAGGGACAAGCCTCTACCTACCAAAAAAAGAAAGCTCCGGGTTTGCGGAAGCACATGCCTTTACTGATTTCAAAACCACTTTTGTCAGCTGTTTCAAGAAACATAAAGGGCTTGTGTGTGTAATGGCCACCGGTATCGTAGTGCGGCTTCTGCCTTCTTTGCTGGAGGGGAAGGAGAGCGATCCGGCCGTAGTGGTGGTTGATGAGATGGGTCGCAATGCAATTAGCCTTGTTTCCGGACACCTGGGAGGCGCTAACCGCCTGGCGAAAGAGGTGGCGGCTGTTACCGGCGGTCAATCGGTAATCACCACAGCCACAGATGTCCAGGGAAAGCTCAGTTTTGATGAACTGGCCGAGCGCGCCGGGCTGGTGATCGAAAACTTGGACAGGGTCAAGACCCTGAACATGGCTGTACTGGAGGAGCGGCAGATTGGCCTTTTTGACCCCGGAAGATGGTTTCAGCCTCTCATCCCTGATTCTGCTGGGGCAAAGGTATTAGAGGGGTTGGAGCAAGCCAGGGTGGCGAAACTGTCTGGTTGGATATTTGTAGATGACATGCTCGGTTCTTTCGAACCGCCGCCGTGTCTGGTTTTGCGACCAAAAAGCCTGGTAGTGGGAGTGGGATGCAACCGGGGAACCACCTCGGCTGAAATCGGCAATGCCATTGAGAAAGTTTTCCGAGATAATGGGCTGAGTCCTCTGGCAATTAGGAACCTGGCCACTGCGGAGCTCAAGAAAGACGAGGATGGGTTGAATGAGTTGTTGCGGGAGCGTGGCTGGACATCGGCCTACTACTCGGCCGATGAGTTACAAGCAGGCGATTCAGTGCCAACCCCCTCAGAGGTGGTGAGAAAACACGTAGGAGTTGAAAGCGTATGCGAGAAAGCGGCGATGCTCAGCGCCGAAACGAAGGAGCTGCTGGTTGCGAAAAAGGTTCTGGGGAACGTCACCGTAGCAGTGGCCAGGGTCGGCTCTATATTGTGAGCCTGGGCCCCGGAAGTGGAGACCATCTTACACCCGCGGCACAAAGAGCCCTGGATGAATCGCAGCTGGTGGTGGGCTACCGGACCTATGTGGATCTCATCAAGCCCATCCTGAGAAATCAAGAAGTGGTGGCTACGGGGATGCGCCAGGAATTGGAGAGGGTTCGCGTGGCTCTGGATCGGGCCTTGGCTGGCGAGACTGTATCCCTGGTTTCAAGTGGAGATGCAGGGATCTACGGGATGGCCGGGCTGGTTTTGGAGATTTGCCGAGCTCAGGGAATTTCCTTGTCACCAGAGCCGGACGGTTTTCAAATTACTTTCGTCCCAGGGGTGCCGGCTTTTGCCGCGGCCGGTTCTCTTTTGGGCGCTCCGCTTATGCACGATTTTGCCGCAATCTCACTCAGCGATCTCCTCACTTCCTGGGACGTAATTGAGAAACGGGTTAGGTGCGCGGCAGAAGCGGACTTCGTCATCAACCTGTATAACCCAAAGAGCAAGAGACGGGATTGGCAAATCGGCAGGGTCCGCGAGATTTTGCTTGAAAGTCGCGATGGCAGCACCCCGGTGGGCATCGTTAGCAGGGCAACACGTGAGGGTGAGAAAGTCGCCATTACCGACCTGGAAAATATGCTCTCCTTTCCCATAGACATGCAAACAGTAATTATTGTCGGGAACTCCAGGACCTTCACCCATGGTTCCTTCATGGTGACCCCACGAGGGTATCTGGATAAGTATGATGTGAAAGAGTAAAGAGGCAGTAGCCAGAATCCAAGAAGAGTTAGGCCCATTCAGCCGTCGTCCGCCTATAATTGTGCGGACTTTGGCCAATTCATCCGGCGTTTGGCACAAGGCACAGGGAATAGGATTGAACAGAATTGAGCTACCCAATTAAAATCAAAATGGTGGTTTTTCGTATTTACGTGGATCGGCTGGCTAGGCTACCATAAACTTGTTTTGGATTTTGGTTGCAGTAGGGTTCTGTACTTGATAAATTTAGCGAACGAGTTATCTGGCGTTTGGTAGAAATACAGTAAGATGAAACAGCGAGTTTAAACTGCGATAGGAAATGGAGGAGGGCGAGAAATGTCCCAAAAAAAACAAAAACAGAAGACACAGAACAGAAGGATTACCTTTAAGTTGGAGGCATCTGAAGCCAAAGAGGCCATCTTGGTAGGGGACTTCAACAGCTGGGATGTCAAGAAGCACACGATGAAGAAGGACAACAAAGGGAGGTGGACCAAGATTGTTACTCTTGCTCCTGGGAGATACGAGTACAAGTTTCTCGTGGATGGGCAATGGCAGAACGATCCCAACAACGATCAAATGGTAGCTAACTCCTTCGGCACCCTCAACAACATTTTGACTGTCTAGCCTGGGTTGGGAAGTAACATGAGGCAGGAGAAATGACCTCCGGAGATCTGTGCCGGGAGTAGTGGGTTGAGACTAGACTGGATTTTTTCGGATAACTGTCTTTTTTGTCTAGCGCGTGGTTTGAAATTCACCCTCTTGATACATTTGAACAATTTCCTTCTCTAATAATGGGCCGAATAGTTCTTTTTTGATTCGATCTCTC
>CBFDBW010000046.1:0-11675 GCA_965603145.1 uncultured Syntrophobacterales bacterium | reverse complement strand
TAGGGAAACCAAAGATCTACCAGAACGACAGAAACATCGTGCCTTCTGGGCCGATTTTTTCTCAGGTCGTGGGCACTCTGTTGAACCTTATGATACATTTTCAGGATTTCTGGGGAAGGGTGAAGTGGAGCAAGCCGACAGCAATTTACGGCTTCGGCATGGGTGAAGTAGAGACACCCACGTCCCTCGACATTGCGCATGATGAACTTCACCAAGTTTTTATCCAGGGATTTGCCCAGTATAAGCAGCTGTGGGAGAGCTTTCTGGAGAATAATATCCACAATAAATTGGGAGAGATCAGGGAGCTTCCTCTGGCCCACTTCAGCTTTCCTTCGGAAATATGGGCTCGTATTCTTTACAGCTATTCGGCTGCTTACAAGAACGAGGTGGTGGAACGCGAATCTCTGTTGCAATCACTTGTGCCTCTTTTTGTCGGCAAGACCTTATCGTATGTGAAAAAAACGGAAAGGATGTCAATTCAACAGGCTGAGGAATACATTGAAAACGAATGCATGATCTTCGAGGAAGTGAAACCTTACCTGTTTAGTAAATGGTAAACACTTGATTGAGTGACTCACGGCTCAACGAAAGAAAGCTTCCTGTAGTTTGGAGGGAAATACTATGGCTAAGATCCTGGTTGTTGATGACGAAGAGCACATCCGGTTGCTCTACTCTGAGGAACTGAAAGAAGAGGGCTACGATGTCATCACCGCTGAAGGTGGGCATGGGCTGCTAGAACGCATTGTGCAAGACAAGCCCGACCTTGTAGTCCTGGACATAAAAATGGTGGACTACGATGGTTTAGATCTATTGCAGGATATCCGCAATAGATTCTATGACTTGCCCGTAATACTTTCCACTGCTTACGATACCTTCAAAGAGGACATGAAATCCATTGCCGCCGATTTCTATGTAGTGAAATCTTTTGATCTCACTGAACTGAAAAAGAAGATCCAAATGGCTCTGGAAGCAAGGGACGCATCGTGAAAGAATGGTTCTCGCCTCTACGCGTAAGTCAAGCAAACAGAATCCTCCCAGTCCTTGGTGGCAGGGGACTCGTTACCAAACTCTAATCCCCACAAGGTAACCCGGATTTTTTATTGGCTGAGAATGACTTTGGCAATTACGTCAGCACAATACTCAGCAAATTTCTCATCGTCCTTTACCATGACATCTTCACCATTCTTAACTTCAATTTCAGCCAAACGATTATGTTCCCAGTCATAAATGATAATGTTGAGAGTTATATATTGTTCCCATCGACATTCAGCATCAGCGCGAATCAAACCAATTGTTGGTGTTAGTTCTTTTACTAAATTGATTTTGTGTTTGGTAGTGAGATAGAAGGATATATCATCGCGTAACTTAACGTCACATTTGAGGAGCACTGTTTGCTTCGATTTTGTTTTACCTGACTCTTCACTGTCTAAAGCCTTTTCGTATATAGCCATCTCATCAGTAAGACAAAGATGCCAACCGGTAATTGTCTTTATTTTATCTGACTTAAATTTCGATATCTCGTGACTGGCACAGCCAAAAATTAGAAACATAGAAATGAGTCCAGGTAACACAGCTTTACTGTGGTTTCCCATCTCTATGCTCCGGCAAAGGGTTTTCATAAATTATAAGATGCTTAAGGAACATGCAAGAAAATAGTGGCCATACGAAAAGAATCACAGAACAACAAAGCATAAGCTGCTGCTGACTGTGAAAAGATGACCAGATCTCAGCAAAATTTCATGCAGGCAAATCCAAAGCCCGGAGTCGGTGAGTTTCTGTAATGGAGCTTCCCGCAGTCCTGCGGAGGCGGACAGGGGACTCGGGCGAAAGCGAATAAAACCCCCATCGACTAGGGCCAGTAACCGATGGGGGTCAGGGCCATAAGTAAGGTCAAGACAAGGAGGTGGATTGTCTGCCTGTGTGGGAACCGTACTTGCTGACCAGTCGAATAGATTGGGGTTTTATTACAAAGGTGGGTAGTTACTAAGGAGAAACAGAGTTTTGTTTAGCACGCCAGCGAACATCCTTTTCTAATGCCTTGCATGAACAAAGAGAAACATGCTGGCAATACCGAAGAAAATATTGGGTATCCAGGCGGCCAACAGTGGTTGCAGGTTGCCGGTGTAGCCAATACGGAGAACGAACTGAAAAATGAGCAGATAGATGAACGCCAGGGCAACACTTATGGCAACTCCCACCGCAATTCCACCGTGTTTACCTTGGTAAAGAGCAACACCAATGCCCAGGAGTGCCATAATGAACGATGTAAATGGAAAAGCGATTTTGGCGTGGAAGTCCACCTGGTAACGGGTAGCATCGTATCCCTCGCTTTTTATTTTGGTAACATAGCGGCCAAGCTCACCGAGGGTCATCTCCTCAGGGGCTTTCTCAAGGTGCTGAAAATCCTGCGGACGTTCTTTTAGCTGAAAGCGACGGCGCTGAAACCGCTCCATGGAATAGCCGCCATCCGCTGTCCGGTTGATGAATATCCCATCTGAAAATGTCCAACTCTGCCCATCCCACTCACCCCTCCTGGCATCTATTCGTTTGAGCACGTGGAAGGAGCGATCAAACATATGGATTGTAACGCCCTCTAATACCTGGCGCTTTGGGTGTAGTACGCGAATATTGTAAAGTGCTTGTTTGCTTTTGTACCATATTTTTTCCTGAAAAAAGCTACTTGGAGCCGGTCGATTTTTGACCTCGACATTCCACATATAGTTTACGCGTCTACTAGTCAGCGGCACCAGATATTCGGCAAGGGTAAAATCCGTCAGACTCAACAGCAGAGCAAGAGTCAATATTGGTCCGACAACCAAAGCAGGGCTGACGCCACCGGCCTTCAAGGCCAGGAGTTCATTGCTGCGAGCCATCAAACCCAGGCTAATAAGAGTACCCATGAGAACACCCATGGGGATACCCTGTTGCACGATGAGCGGGAGCTTCAGCAGGAAGTATTGCAGCGCTAAGGACAGGGGGAGTTTCGCCTCCAGGAAATCATCTATCCGTTCAAAGAAATCGATGACCAGGTACAAGGCAATAACGACTCCCAGGCAGATAGCAATGATCTTGATGAGCTCCAAAATGATGTAGCGGCTGATAACCCGCATGGCAATTACTCGCTAAAGTCCTTGAATACTAAAGTCATGGGGTGTGGTCGGATCGAAGCTCCATCACTCCTGAGCCCCCTTGATACTGAAACGTCAGGGGTCGAAGGTGTTGTGAGTGTAACGAATGCATGGTCGTTTGTAAATGGAGTTTTCCAGCGGGTGTCTGCAAGCTAAAATCGCTTGACAGTGTCTGAAACGTTGTGCTATTCGTAGGGCGGTTTCATAACTCTCTAAGTTCTCTAACTAACTTGGAAATTGCAGCCATGGATCGCAATTCAGACGACCTAAAGTCCGAGGACAAGGAAGCTCAGGAGACAGGTGGAGAAGACTTTGATCTCCAGCTGGATGATCTTGACGACGAAATCATTGATCTGGTTGATCCTGTCGAGGGAGAGGATCCAGCCTCAGATGACCCGTCATCTAGCCAGGATGATGTGGATGACGAAAACGACCTTGCTCTGGGAGAGTTGGACCTGGAAGTTGAATTGGGAGATGATGAGCCCGATTTAGATACAACCCTTGAATCTTTGGAAGGTGAGGAGGAATCTGCTGCCGCGGCCGAAACTGTGGTAGAGGAAAGGTCTACAGCACAAGAAGGGACAGGCGATACTGCTGCAGCGGCCGGAGATGATGCACTTACAGAAGATGACTTGGTAAATGATGAAGCTCTCGCCGAGCTCTTCGCTTCACACGAGAGTGAAGTGGCTCAGCTTTTGGAGGAAGCCTCCGGAACCGGCGGAGAAGATGCTGAGGTAGCTTCCGCCGAACAAACAACCCCTGTTTCAGAGGAGGATCTTTCCGAGGATCTGTTTGCCGATCTTGAGACGGAGCTGGGTGATGTGAGTGAGGAGCCTGTCAGTGCTGAGGTCAGCCCTGTTTCAGAGGAGGATCTTTCCGAGGATCTTTTTGCCGATCTTGAGACGGAGCTGGGTGACGTGGGCGAGGAAGCTGCCAGTGCTGAGGTTACCCCTGTTTCAGAGGAGGATCTTCCCGAGGATCTTTTTGCCGACCTTGAGGCAGAATCAGGGGATGTAAGTGAACAAGCCGTTAATGGGGTGTCAGCCATGGTTGCTGGGGAAGAACTTACCGACGAAAGCGGTACCGACCTTGAAGCGGAGTCAGAAGATGTAAGCGAGGAGACTGCGGTGGAGGAGTTGTCACCGGATGCAGCCGAGGAGTTGGCAGCGCTCGTCAGTGATCAGGTGGAGGCAGTGGTGACCCGTCTGGTAGAGGAACGATTGCCTGCCATTGTGGAGAGTGCAATTGCCCAGGAGATAGAGAAAATTAGGACTAGTTTGGAATCAGAAAAATGATCACATCCCGCGATTATTGGCGGGTTATGAATGGGGGTTATCTGGATAATCCCCATTTTCTTTTGCCTCAGACGTCAGTTGTCCGTTGTCAGTTGTCCGTGGTAATAGATAGTGTGGTGATTTCGTTTCGACTAAATATGGCGTCAAAAGACTGACTGCGGACAACGGACGTCTGAGAAGGAAGGAGGCAATGAAGAACTCAGTGCTGCCTAAAGCTTACGAACCTGCAGCTGTAGAGGAAAAGTGGTATCAATTTTGGGAGGAACAGAATTTATTTTGGGCTGACGAAAAGAGCACCGATCCTGCCTATTCTATCGTGATCCCGCCACCGAATGTCACCGGTGATCTCCATATGGGGCATGCCCTCAACAATACGCTCCAGGACATCCTCTGCCGATACAGGCGGATGTATGGAGACAATGTGCTCTGGATGCCAGGAACCGACCACGCTGGCATAGCCACCCAGAATGTGGTGGAGCGTCAGCTTACAGAAGAAGGGTTGGATAGACATCAGTTGGGGAGGGAGAAGTTCATCGAAAGAATTTGGGAGTGGCGTGAGCTCTACGGCGGGAAGATTATCAATCAGCTCAAGAGGCTAGGAGCAAGTTGCGATTGGAGTAGAGAGCGCTTCACCATGGACGAAGGTCTTTCTGAAGCTGTGAGGCGCGTTTTCGTTTCCCTCTATCATGAAGGCATGATCTATCGGGGCCAGCGGATTATCAATTGGTGCCCGCGGTGCGTTACAGCACTGGCTAACCTGGAGGTAGAGGCGGAAGAAAGGCGTGGTCGCCTTTACCATGTCCGCTATTTTTCCCCTGATGGCACTGACGGTTTGGTAGTGGTCACCACCCGCCCCGAAACTATGCTGGGAGACACCGGTGTTGCGGTACACCCGGAAGACGAGCGTTACCATGATTTCATAGGAAAAAAAGTAATACTCCCTCTCCTCAATCGGGAGTTGCCAGTGATTGCAGATGAGTACGTTGACCGGGAGTTCGGCACTGGCACTCTGAAAGTAACCCCAGCCCACGATCCATACGATTTTGAAATCGGCCAGAGGCACGGGCTGCCAGCACTCAGGGTGATGGATGATCAAGGCGTGATGAACGAAGAGGCGGGTCCCTATGTCGGGCTGGACCGCGATAGTTGTCGTCAGAAGATAGTTGAAGACCTCCAAGGGCAGGGATTTCTCATAAAAGTCGAAGACTACCAGCATAGAGTGGGTCACTGCTACCGTTGTAAGACAATCATCGAGCCGACACTGTCCAAGCAATGGTTTGTGGCGGTGAAACAGATGGCCGAAGCTTCCATGGCGGCGGTGCGTGATGGAAGCACCCGCATAATTCCGGAGATGTGGGAGAAGAACTACTTTGATTGGCTAGAGAACATTGAAGATTGGTGCATCTCACGCCAGATCTGGTGGGGGCACCGCATTCCCGCATGGTACTGCCAAGATTGCGATGAAGTTACTGTTGCCATGGAAGAGCCACAGCAGTGCAGCCGTTGTAGCAGCGTCAACCTGATTCAAGAGAGCGACGTATTGGATACCTGGTTCAGTTCAGCCCTCTGGCCTTTCTCCACCATGGGGTGGCCTGAGAAGACACCAGAGCTTGAGAGCTTTTACCCCACTTCTGTTCTGGTGACCGGTTTCGATATTCTTTTTTTCTGGGTGGCACGAATGATGATGATGGGCTTGCATTTCATGAAGGACGTGCCATTCCGAGACGTCTACATTCACGCCCTTGTCAGAGATGCCGAGGGCCAGAAGATGAGTAAATCTAAGGGAAATGTCATCGACCCTCTGGTGATCATGGACCGCTACGGTACGGATGCTTTTCGTTTCACTTTGGCTGCGTTTGCAGCACAGGGAAGAGACGTTCGTCTCTCTGAAGAGCGGATTGAAGGCTACAGGCATTTTGTCAACAAGCTTTGGAATGCCAGCCGTTTTACTCTCATGAATCTCGAGGGAGTGGAGGCCGCCGGGGTGTTACCCGAGCCAAAAAGGTTGGCAGACCGTTGGATGCTGAGCCGGTTGCAGGAGATTGTCCGTCAGGTCAGCGAAGCGCTGGATTCTTATCATTTCAATGAGGCTGCCAGTGTGCTCTATCAATTCACCTGGCACGAGTTCTGCGACTGGTACCTTGAAATGATCAAACCGGTCCTATACGGCGACAACGAGAAGGAACGTAAAGAAACCCAACAATTTCTCCTGCATGGGCTTTCTTCTATTCTTCGGCTGCTCCATCCCATTATGCCTTATGTTACCGAGGAATTATGGCATCATCTGCCCGACAATGAAGGGAGCATTATGGTGGCAGAGTTTCCCAGATCAGATGAGTCCCTGGTGGACCGTCAGGGGGAGGAGCAGATGGCAGTTGTGATGGACGTGACCACGGCCATCAGAAACATTAGGGGAGAGATGAATGTTGCTCCGGCTGCCCAGGTGGAGGCAATGGTCTTTGGTCCGGAGAGCCTCACCAGTATTGTGAAGACTCATGGCCATTACGTAGAAGATCTGGCCAGGCTGTCAACGCTGGAGGTGGTTTGGGATGGGGAGCGGCCTCGGGTGGCGGCTTCGGCTGTGGTGCGAGAACTTGAATTGTTTGTGCCACTCGAGGGCGTCCTTGATTTCAAGGAAGAGAGTCGACGTCTGCAGAAGGAAATCAGCAAGCTGGAGCCTGAATTGGCCAGGACCCAGAAGAAACTGACCAATAATGCATTTCTCAGTCGGGCCCCTGCGGATATTGTCGCCAAAGAAAAGGACAAACTGGAGAGATTGGGCGGCAAACTGGATAAGCTCCAGGCGCAACTCGAGAAACTGACAAAGCTCAGTGGTGGGGGATAGGGCTTGTTATCTGATGAAGTGGAAATATTGATCAGCAGAGCACTGGCCGAGGACATAGGCAGTGGTGATATCACCACTGCTTGCACAGTGTCACCTGGTGCTGAGGGGAAGGGACGTATTGTTGCCAGGGAGCCACTGGTTCTTGCTGGCTCCACCGTAGCCAGACAGATCTTTTTGACAGTTGAGCCCTCCCTGGATGTTACCCTACCCTTACAAGACGGCAACCAGGCAATGGTTGGGGAGGTGCTATTGAGGGTAACAGGCAATCTGGCCGCCATGCTTACGGCCGAGCGGACGGCCCTGAACTTCCTGCAAAGACTATCAGGTATCGCAACACTCACCCAAGCCTTCGTGGACAAAGTGGCCGGGACTTCCGCCCGCATCCTAGATACCCGCAAAACCACCCCCGGATATCGTTTGTTAGAGAAAGCTGCAGTTCGAGCCGGGGGTGGCTACAACCACCGCTTTGGGCTCTACGATGGAGTCCTTATCAAAGACAACCACATTGCGGCGGCAGGATCTATTCAGCAGGCCCTGAAGGCAGTACGGACCTGCAAGCCGAACTCTCTGAGAGTCGAGGTGGAGGTGGAAACCCTGGATCAACTAGCCGAAGCCATCGCTGCTGGCGCTGACACCATAATGTTGGACAACATGGATCTGGCAACCATGGCAGAGGCTGTGCGGCGGACTGGGGGAAAGGTCCCTCTTGAGGCTTCGGGCGGAATCACTCTGGACAATGTCCGGGAAGTGGCTGCTACGGGAGTCGATCTGATATCGGTTGGCGCCCTGACTCATTCAGCCCGGGCCGTTGATATGAGCATGGAAATTGAGCCACCCTCTTAGACTTTATTGTCTACTATACAACTTCTGTAGGAGCGACTTTACAGTCGCGACTATCATCCCTTAGATCACAAGAAATCGCGGCTAAAAGCCGCTCCCACAGTATGAAACAACTGCCCTCGGGAAATCTGCACTATTGAACCTAACCCTGCTTTTTCCCTAATTCCTCTGATCGCCTGGTAGCAGCCTCCACAGCGTCCATAAGCATGCCACGCATTCCTCCACTTTCCAAGATGGTCAAACCATGGATAGTTGTGCCGCCCGGAGAGGTGATCTGATCTTTGAGAGCACCGGGATGTTCCCCACTCTCTGCTAACAGTTTCGCCGCACCTAAAGTGGTTTGCACTGCTAAGTCCCGCGCCACCGGGCGGGATAGGCCCATCAAAACCCCAGCATCTATGAGAGCCTCCACGAATAAATAAACATAGGCAGGGCCGCTACCGCTCAGGCCGGTGACTGCATCCATATGAGTCTCATCAACCTCCACGACCACACCAACTGCCTCGAACAGTGCTCTAGCCACTGCCAGGTGTTCAGAATCGGTATGGGTGCCGCCGGCAATGGCAGACACGCCGGTCAGAACGAGGGCCGGGGTATTGGGCATAACCCTAACCACGGGTACCGGCTTGGCAAGCCCCTGTTCAAGAGAAGCAATCGGTACGCCAGCAGCAATGGAAATCAGCAAGGGTAGGTGTTCAAGGCTCGCATGTGTTTCGGCAAGCACATCTCCCACTTGTTGCGGTTTCACTGCAAGGACGATCACATCAGAGCCTCCAGCCAGTTCTCCGTTGTCAGCAAAGATAGATACCTGATATGTGTCCCGGAGGTGGTGGAGCCGATCCTGACTGATGTCACTGACCCTGATATGGCTGGCATCAAAGCTGCCTGATTTCAACAGCCCTTTGATAAGGGCCTCACCCATATTTCCCCCGCCGATAAATCCTATTGTTTTGGAGGCAACCATAACAGTCTCCCTTTTCTAGTGAATAATGTCAGTTGTACCGCAACCCAAGTTGTTGGTGGCGTTGAAGTAAATAAGAGTAATCTGCATTTCAAGTACGGAAATTGCAATAGTTCAAGTAACGGTTGCCAATAGATGGCCAACGATGAATGATAAATGACTACGGCCAATTATCAACATAGGTGGATCATTATCAGAAAAGGTTGAGAAAATGTCAATGCATCCCGAGGATCAGAAGAGGGTCTTGGTGGTTATCCTCTTGAAAATAAAAAGATTTTTCTTGACACTCTCAGAAATTCAAGATAATGTTGCCTCTGCTTAGGGGAAAAATGGAAAGGAAATGTGAATGTTCATTTTGGGCAATCTCTTGGCGGCACTCGCGAGTGTCATCGGCCTTGTGCTCAATCTCTACATGTGGATCATTGTTGCCAGAGCGGTTATATCCTGGGTGAACCCGGATCCGTACAACCCTATTGTCCGTTTTCTTTATAGTATCACCGATCCCGTTCTGTTGGCGATAAGACGCCGGTTGCCGCTTTCTTTCGGCGGTATAGATTTTTCGCCTATAGTGGTAATTCTGGCCATCATATTTTTGCAGAGATTCCTGGTCGCTTCACTTCATGATCTGGCCAGGCAATTCGTCCACTAATCAGAAGCTTGAGTGGAGGATGCTTTAAACAGCAAAAGAACAGGAGAACCCAATGCTACTGAGCCCTCTTGAGATTCAGCAGAAGCAGTTTCCCAATCGGTTCCGCGGGTTGGATGCCAAGGTGGTGGAGTCGTTCCTGCAAAAGGTTGCTGATCAGATGAGTGCATATCTCAAACAGATGGACGAGCTCAAGCGGGAACTGGAGGACAAGGAACGCCAACTCGGCGAACACAGGGAGCGAGAACAAACCCTGAAAAACACGCTCATTAGTGCGCAGAAAACTGTGGAACAGATGAAGGTCAACGCCCAGAAGGAGGCAAAGCTCTTGGTTTCAGAGGCTGAGGTCAAAGCAGAGCGTATCCTGAACAATGCGCATAACCGGTTAGCCCAGATTCATGAAGACATAGCCGAACTCAAGAGGCAGCGGACTCAGTTCGAGCTGAAAATACGCGCCACTATCGAAATCTATCAGAAAATGCTGGATATGCAGAAAGAAGAAGAAGCAGAGGTGGAAGACCTGGAAAGCAAGCTGAAATTCTTCACCAAACCCTAACAGAGCTGTTCGTTTTTCTTCCCTCTATACATTCAGATCAGTCTTTATTACCCACTCGTCTTAAACGAGCCTGTCCTTTTGAGGCCCCGGGCTTATGAATAATTTATGATTGCAGATTGTAGATTGAGGTTTATGCATTCCTTACTGGGAGATATTGATTTTTTCGATCTGAAATCTGCATTCTAAAATCTAAAATCCCTCCGGGGGCAGCTCAAAGCCCCTTTGGGCCCGGATTCCTAACTAGCAGGGAGTTACCTCTTATGGAAGTCCTCCGTACCAACGATGAGATGACCAAATGGCGAGAAGAACGCTACCGGAAAGGCCAGATTGTCGGCTTCGTGCCTACCATGGGTTACTTGCACCGGGGACATCTGGCCCTCATGGAGGAGGCCTTGCGGCGGGCTGATGAGGTGGTGGTGAGTATATTTGTTAACACGACCCAGTTTAGCCCAGGCGAGGATCTTGACCAGTATCCCCGGGATTTAAAACAGGATCTTAAGCTCTGCCGTGATCTCGGAGTAGACGCGATCTTTGCTCCGGAAGTTGAAGAGATGTACCCGCCCGGATTCCAGACGCGGGTGCAGGTGGAGCATCTCACCCAGAATCTGTGCGGCTTGTATCGGACAGGCCATTTTTCAGGCGTGGCACTAATTGTCACCAAGCTGTTTGGCGCGATTCGTCCCCATTTTGCCGTTCTGGGAGAGAAGGATTTTCAACAGCTGGTTGTGACCAAGAGACTTAGTAAAGATTTGAATCTTGGGGTGGAGATTATCCCTCATCCGATTGTTCGCGAACCCGACGGCCTGGCCATGAGCAGCCGTAACAAATACCTCTCAGAAGAGGAGCGCAACTCGGCTCTTTCCCTATCATGCTCTCTTCAGGCTGCTCGCAACATGGTCGCCGAAGGTGAACGACGGGTGGATGTCTTGGTGGCCAGGGCCAAAGAGATGATTGAGGCCGAGCCGCACACTCGCATTCAGTACGTGCAGGTGGTGGATGAAGAGACAGTTACGGATATTGATGAGGTGACGCCCAAGGCGGTGATGGCCATGGCTGTCTTCGTTGGCCAGGCCAGATTGATCGATAATATGCGGTTGTGGCCAGGGTAAAGACAGCTAGCAGCTGGCAGGGAGCAGAAGTCAGAGATCAGAGGTCAGACGACGGTAGGTATTTAAGAGGAACTCAATCGTCATTTCGCATTTCATATTTCTCAATCCGCATTTAACATTGAAGACTCACAGAAAACACTAACTAAGCATTCGAGTGAATGCGAGATGATAAATGATAAATGCGCAATGTGAATTGTTCCAGGGTCAACTGTGTCGACGTACGTGCGTGATAGTGATCAAGGGGTAGTCCTCAAGGTGCAGGTGCAAACCCGGGCATCTCGGGACGAGGTGGTGG
>CBFDBW010000045.1:0-11746 GCA_965603145.1 uncultured Syntrophobacterales bacterium | reverse complement strand
TAGTTAGTGTCCATCCGGAAACCGTGTTTTTGATGTCATTCTGAGGAGCAAGGCGACGAAGAATCTCATAGTTGTTGGATCCGCAGAGATTCTTCGCTTCGCTCAGAATGACATGAAGAGCAAGACACCTGAATAATCCAGAGAATCTTTCTCCTCAATAACGGATAACCTATAACCAATAACTTTTTTCTTGCTGCCCCCTGCAAGCTACCTTACCGTCCTGCCTCGATCGACTGCCCCGCTCCTTGCCATTGCTGCATGCCACCGGTGAAGATCTCTACCCAATTTACTCCGGCCAAAAGTAGTTTTTCGGTAAGTTCCACGCTCATCTCGCAGCTGGCACCATCACAATAGGTGATTACCCGTGGTACCGCCCGTAGCTGCTCCTCTAATCTGGGGAAAACCGAAGCAAAGTCTCTCACTGGGAGACTCACCGCTCCTGGGATGTGTCCCTGCTCAAAAAACTCCGGGTCGCGAGCGTCCACCAAAAGAGCATCACCACTCTTATATGCCTCTTTGACCTGCTTGAGCGACACTGCTGGCAACCCCCCTGTCAGTTGCTCGTTGAGCACTTTTGCCTGCCACCGTTCCATCAGGGGAACCCCTTCTGCCCGGAACGCATTCACGCCAAGGCCAAGGGCTCCGGATATGATGATAATTCCGATTGACTGGAGGAGAGATCGCTTCATATGGCTCAGGGGTAGACGACGATAGGCTTGTCTTGTTCTTCGGTGATACGGCCGACATGGGAGGCTGCCGGAGTTTTCAATTCCTGCAAGCGGGCTATCAGCCGCTCTGTTTTCTCTGAGGATACGGCAATAAGCAAGCCCCCAGCGGTCTGAGGATCGGCCAGCATCAGGGATATTTCCTGGCGCAACCCGTTCTCGTAGCGCAGGTGTGGATTGACATATTGTAAGTTAGTGTGGGTGGCAGCAGGGACCTTGCCCTTGCGGACGAATTCCCATGCTTCTTCCAGGGTGGGAACATTGCCTGCAAAAATCTCAGCACTCACCTTGCTGGCCTGGGTCATCTCCAGAAGATGTCCCAAAAGACCAAATCCGGTGACGTCAGTAACAGCGTGGACGCCAACATCTCTCATGGCCTGGGCTGCGTCTTTATTCAAAGTAGCCATGAGCGCCGTCGCCTTTTCGATGAGAGGTTCACTGGCAATTCGGCGCTGAATGGCTGAAGAGATGGCTCCCACTCCCAGAGGCTTTGTAAGCACCAAATCATCGCCAGGTCTGGCGTCTCCGTTGGTGCGAATCTGGTCTATCTCTGCATAGGCAGTGACCACCAAACCATATTTCAGTTCGCTGTCCTCGATGGTGTGGCCACCCAGCACAGAAATTCCCGCCTCTTTGGCCTTATCCACACCGCCGCGGAGAATATCGGACATGACGCTGAGTTGCAGATTGTGGTGAGGAAAACCCATGATGCTGAGGGCAAAAAGGGGCTCAGCGCCCATTGCATAGATGTCACTGAGAGAATTGGCCGCGGCGATCTGGCCAAAACTGTAGGGATCATCCACAATGGGTGTAAAGAAATCCACAGACTGCACGATGGCGTGAGTCTCATTCACCCGGTAAACAGCACAGTCATCAGCGGTATCAGCTGCCACCAGTGCGTTGGGATCGTCCACTGGCGGCAGGCTTTTGAGAGCTTTGGCCAGATCCTCCGGCCCGATCTTGCAAGCTCAACCGCCTTTTCCCGCAAACCGGGTCAACTGTGGCTCTTCAGTAGAGCTCCTCAGGAGGAACCGCTCAATGAGTTGTCTGCCAAAAGCCGCTTTCATTTTTCATTCCTTGACCTTGTCCATTACAACTTTAGTACCATCCTAATAATAACAACAACAATTGTTAAAGATAAGCCCTTGAGGATTTTTGGTCAAATAGATAATCACGATCACAGCTATGACACATATAGAGAAACCCAATAGTACAGACAACGAATTTCGGACTTCCCAGCTTATAGGAGAAAGTGCAAAGCTTTGGATCAAAACTTGCGGCTGCGGAGAATATTATAGATCAACCAGAGGCCCAGAACTCCAGAGACCAGGTAGCCGATGATGCCAAGGGCAGGGAAACCGAAAAGCAGGGGTTTCACCCCGGTGGTGATGATCATCGAGGAGGCCACTATCAAGGCAGCGACGATAATGCCCAAGGTGAGACGATTGGCAATGTTCTCCAGGGTGCTACGAATCCCACCCAGGTTTTCGTGCTGAAAGCGGATGCTCAGTTCGCCACGATCAATCTTGCCTATGATCTGACTCAGCCGCAGGGGCAACTCCTTCTGGAATGTGAGGAGGCCGGAGATGTTCCGGCGCAATTCTCTCCATATCGTCTCCGGCTTCCACCGCTCCAGGGCCAACTTCCTCACGTATGGCTTGGCCTCCTCGACAACATTAAGTTGAGGATACAACTGTCGCGCTGTGCCCTCTGCAGTGATCAAGGCTTTGATCATGATGGCCAGATCAGCTGGCACTTTGAGCCTGTTCTCCCGCAGCATGGTGCTGATATCGAGGAGCAGTTGGCCGATATTGAGCTCTTGAATGGGCAAGCTGTGGTAGATATCTACTATGTCTAGAATCTCTCGCTCCATCCGCCGCGGCACAATGCTGCCATCAACCTGGGTCATATTGAGCAGAATGCGCAGGATCTTTTCACTGTCCCTATCAACCACTGCATTTATCATGTCGATCAAATCGTAGCGGGTTCGCCGGGTAAGGCGACCTACCATGCCCCAATCCAAGAGGCAGATAACGTTGTCGTCCAGAATGATTATGTTGCCAGGGTGAGGATCAGCATGGAAAAAGCCATTTTCAAGGATTTGCTTTATGGTGAGACGTAGGCCGCGTTTAGCCAGGACTTCTCGGTCCGCATCGGCGTCTACTTTAAGGTCCTTTAGCTTGGTCCCCTGGACCAATTCCATGGTGAGAACCTGCGGGGTTGTGACTTCTTCATAGAGACGAGGGATATACACTTCGCTGCTCTCGGTGAGTGTAGTAGCAAAAATTTTCATGTGGCGGGCTTCGCGGGTGAAATCGAGTTCCCGAAACAGGCTCTTTTTCACCTCTTGTACCAGGTTTGGCAAATCGTAGATCTGCCCCCATTCCGTACGCTCATGCAGCTGTCCGGCAATGCGTTCCAGGATATAGAGATCGGTTTCGATTACCGGTCGAAGCTTGGGGCGCTGGATCTTCACTGCCACCATCTGCCCGCTATCTCTAAGAACAGCTTTGTGAACTTGGGCTAGAGAAGCCGCTGCCAGCGGCTTCTCATCGAAGCTCGAAAAAATCTCAGCCAAGGGCCGCTGGAGATTTGTCTCCACCACCTGACGGATGGCATCGTAGTCCACCGGAGCCACCTCATCTTGGAGTTTACGCAACTCCAAGACCAGGGCATTGGGGATCAGGTCTGGTCTCAGACTCATGAGCTGGCCAAACTTGATGAAAGTCGGACCCAGGTCCTCCAGCGTGTGGCGCATCCGCTCCCAGGTACTCATGTCGCCCTGGACCTTGTGGATTTTTCTCAGGAGTTCCTTGCCCGGAAAATCCAACCGGTCCACCACATCATCGAAGCCGTACCTGAAAAGGGTCTTTACAATGTCTTTGAAGCGGCGCACATGCATTACGGCCTTGATATCCACCCGCTACTCCTGTTCTTTACCACTCGCCTCTTCACACTCTGCAATCTTCTTCTCGAGATTTTCCACCCGCGCCTTGAGCTCTTTAAACTCCTTTTTGCTGCCAATGTCAAAGTTGTCCAGCCCCTTCCGCACCGTCTCTGAGATTTTTTCCTGGATATCCTCCCACTGGCCCCTACCACTTTCCACAAGGTCCTGCGCCAACCGTTCCGCTTCATCTCGCGAAATTTTGCCCTCGTCCACCCACCGCCGAGTAGCCTCCTCCACCTTTTCCTTGGTCACCACGGCAGCGCCGAGGCTTGCCAGTAGACTATTTCTGATCATTTCTAGGACAGACATAACAAACCTCCTTGTGATGCTGGTACTCAACTGAGTTCCGGCAATAATTACATGTGGTCCTCAGAGAAGAACACCACCAACAAACGCTTACTTTTGTTAACTATATAATTCAATTCTAGGGACCTCCTCATCGAAAGTCAAACGAAGGATCTGTCCGGAACCAAGTATGCCATTTATATATCTTATATCCAGACAAATCAGAATTCTCTTTGACTTGAACTGGGCCTTCTATTTGCGTACAATGGTCCTGCCACCATGCCTGCACAAGATGGAGAATTCCCATGAGCAAAACGGTAACCATTGATGATGTAACCCTGCACATGAGCCATCCGGATGAATTGCCCATGAAGTGGGTGGGGCAAAAGGAGTTCATGGACCAGATCCTTGCCGCCTGGCTTGTAGTTGGCCCCGATGACCTGCCTTTGAATCCCCGCCTCCTCGGCAAACCTGGAGTGGGCAAAACCACTCTTGCCTACGCTGCTGCCAAGAAGCTGAACCGCGAAGCATACATGTTTCAGGCGACCATGGACACACGGCCCGAGGATCTGCTGGTAACCCCGGTGATTTCTGAAGCAGGGAAGATACAATACGTGGCCTCGTCCATCGTCACCGCTATGATCCGAGGGGGTGTAGCGATTCTAGACGAGGGCAACCGCATGAGCGAAAAAAGCTGGGCCTCTCTGGCGCCCTTGTTGGACAGCCGCAGGTACGTGGAGTCAATTGTCGCCGGGATCAAGATTCACGCCCATGCCGATTTCCGCATCTGCGCCACTATGAACGACGACGCCAGCACCTTCGAACTGCCGGAGTACATTCACTCTCGATTGCAGCCACAAGTGTTCATTGATTTCCCGGAACGTGAAGAAGAAAAACTGATCCTCGCCCAGAACCTTCCTTTCGCCGATGACACAATTCTCAACTACGTTGTGGACTTTTTGCAGATGAGCCACTTGGCCCAGGAGCGCTATACGGTTCGCGATGGCATCAACATTGGGCGTTATGCCATTAAACTCCTGTGCACGTCCCGAAAGCTGAAATGGCCGCGACGCGTGCCGCCATCTCCCAAACAGCTTCACAAATGTATTGATCAAGCCATCCATCTCATCCTTGGAAAGGACGCAAGGCAGTACTTACCTGCATCACCAGAGGCCGATTCGTAAGTCTCCGACTTTGCTAGGAGGCAGAACTAACTGAATATCAGGTGTGCAGAGATCAACTGTCTGTAAATCCGAAATACGAAGCACGAAGCACGAAACAAATTCGAAATACGAATGTTCCAATGTCCTAAACAATGTTGAATTGTATCGAATAAGAAGTTTTGGTCATTGGGATTTTGAAAATTTGAATTTGTTTAGGATTTCGATATTCGAGCTTCGGATTTTCGACCGTCCTTATAGATTCTAAGCCATGAAACAGGAACCTGGTATCTTTTTCAAAAACATCTGCCTCGTCCCGGTGATTCATGGTCGACTTGAATTCGCCATGGCCGTCATCCGCTGGTTTGCCCGCTGGCAACCGGATGCGGTGGCAGTGGAATTTCCCAGGACACTGCGAGAACCATTGCTCAAAGGACTCAAGCGGCTACCGCTGCTCTCGGTTGTTCTTTATAAAGAAACAGACGGTACTCACGTTTACTTGCCCCTGGAGCCCACCGACGGTGTGGTGGAAGCTGCTCGCCTTGCTTTGACTCATGATCTTCCCCTCCATTTCATTGACCGAGATCTGGAGTCCATGCCTCAGATTAACGAAGCATTTCCGGATCCTTATGCTATGCAACGGATTGGCCACACCGCCTACTGCCAGGCGTACGCGGATCAGTCCGCTGAGAGCGAGGCGACCAGGCAGGATTTTTTGCGTGAAGCCAACATGGCTTACCATCTTCAAAGGCTCAGAAAAAAGCACCAGCGTATTCTCTTTGTCTGTGGTATCAGCCATTACCCTCGTATTATGGCTCTGCTCTCGAGCACTCAGGCTCAGCCTATCGGGCGCCAGCGTCGCGATGGAGTAATCCTCGCCCATCTGCATGAACGTTCCAGCCGGGAAATCATGTCCGAGATACCTTATCTCGCAGCCGCTTTTGAAACACAGCGGCATGAGCTTTACACCCTCTGGCGGGAACAACCTGACCGTTCTCCTCCCCTGGATCGTCTGAACCAGCATGAAACTCTTTTCCAGGATGCGGCCCGCCAACACCTGCAAAACTCCCAGGAGGAAGTAACACCCCAACAGCTTGCAGTGCTCCGTCGTTTTGCTAGAAACTATGCACTTGTTCAGGGTTTTCTTACTCCGGATTTCTACCAGCTCGTCGTTGCTGCCCGTGGTGCTGTGGATGACAACTACGGTTACGAAGTTTGGGATCTGGGAAGCCGATACCCGTGGCAGGAGGAGAATCCCACCCTTCCCACCATTGAGCTTCGCGGCGAGGACCTTTTCTTGAACCAGAAAAAAATCCGTTTTCATCGCCGTTTCCGCACCATGCGTCGCCGTCTTGTGCCGGTTCCTGCCAAAAAAAAGCGATCGCAGGAACAACGTCCCGGAGAATGGCAGCGCCAGTGGCAGGGGCACATGATTTGCTCCTATCCCCCAGAAGATATTGTCATCGAAGGCTGGGGCCACTACATCAAGAAGAAAGCGGGGCAGATCCTGGCCGCTGAGAACAGCAGGACTGTCCCTTTCACCAGTTCTCTTATGGATGGGATTGACTTGCGTGAGACAATTCGCAACTGGCACGAAGGCAAACTCTATGTAAAGGAAAACCGGTCTCTACGGGGAAAGGTGGGATCAGTGGTGCTCATCTTTGATGAAGACCAGCCTGCCGAAAGTGAGGCGGAGAGATTCCCTTGGCGCGTGACCTGGCTGGGTGAACATGAGCAGGAATCAGACATGGCATTTTATGCCACTCCATCAGGCCAGCACTTCGTCGGACCAGGAATATCGCGCTGTCAGTACGGTGGCTTCATGCTTACCTATCCCCCCATGCGGGTATACGACATTTGGCAGGACTCATTTTTTGACATCGCCAGCACTAAGTCGGAACGATTGTTGCTGGCTGCCATCGACTATTGCGAACAAGCCCAGATTGCCTACATTGCCGCCAAGCCCCCCCGGAGTTGGTGCCATACGGTGGCAAGCCGTTACCGCAAGAAAATCATCTACTTACCCATTGGTATGTTCTCACCGGTTTTTCTCAAGAAGATTCGTACCTTTCATGTCCTGGACGGCCATCACGTGCGGGAGGTAGCCGGTGAATATATCTAGAGGTAAGCGGTAAGCAGTGAGGAGTCCAGAGTCAAAATTAACATGAGGCCCAAGGCCTACGGCGCAAGGCACCAGGACGACAGCTCAACAGGAGATTTCCTTGCGCCTTCAGCCTTGTGCCCTGTGCCCGGTCTTGGTGCTTAGTGTCCTGTTTAAATCACCGTGAGCACTCGAGATTTGCAAACCGCAGGATTCTCGGCTAAGATGCCGTATCTCCTAACCTCGAGGCATTGGTATGAGAAGAATTGTCTGCCTGGCTTGTGCCCTGTTCTTTCTCTGGAACTTTCCCTGCGCCGCGGAGAACTATGTGGTCGTGGGTCAGATGGGATCCGAGATCCGTTACGAACTTGAGCAACGGGTAACGCGCAGCCCAGGCACTCAGAAGCTGGTCTTGAGTTTCGTAGTGCCACCGACTTTTGAATCTCCTACCTACCGACAGGAAATTCACGGCTTCGATCTCGCTTTTTCCCCCCAGCCCAAGGACAAGAAACGCTCGCAAGATAATCGGGGAAACCAGATCATTGTCGCCACCTGGAGGCCAACTCCGCCTGAAATCACTGCCCGCCTCTCATTCAAGGCCCACAACCAGACGAGGCTCCAGCAATTACAGACGGGGACTCCCTTCCCTCTGGGCAAAGTTCCGTCTGAGGTCTCTCCCTATCTCTCCCCTACCAAACAGGTACAGTCGGATGATCCTCGCATACGGAAACTGGCCAAGGAACTCACCCAAGGTGTGACCACCCAGTTTGATGCGGTCCAGCACATACTCACCTGGATAGTGGACAACCTGCGCTATGTTACTCCTCCAGCAAAATATGATGCCCTTTACGGCCTGGAAGCGCGCAAAGGAAACTGTCAGAATTTCTCTCACTTGAGTGCAGCTTTGATGCGGGCGGTGTCTATTCCTGTCCGCATTGTAAATGGAGTAACCCTTAACCAGCCCTTCAATGTCTCCAGGAAAAGCGGTGTACTAACTTTTAAAATGGGACAAGGGCGCCATTCCTGGATCGAGGTCTGGTTTACGGACTTGGGTTGGGTGCCTTTCGATCCACAGCAAACCGAGCTTTTCGTTTCCAATCGCTACATCAGAATCGAGATTGGAATCGACAACAATGAGACCATCAACGATGGCCTTTTGCGCTGGTCGCAGATATCGGGAAGCAAAGGAAAACCCAGGCTGCAGGAGTCCATCAGTGCCGATTTTGACAGCGACCAGGTTAAACTTTCAGGCAGTCGCCAGGAATACGGGCCGAGGAACCTGCTTCTTGTTCCTCCTGTTCAGGCAACTTTTACAGAAATAAAGGTGGAGCCACCGCCGCCACCCCCTGTGATAACCGAACCTGAGCGGCGCAAGCTTCGTTTCCGCGTGCCCTTTCTCTTTGGCAATCTCGAGTTCCCGGAAAACGTTGATTTCGCCTTTCCCCGAGGCCCGGCAAGTACGGTCGGCACTGACCGCTACCAAATGACCCGCAATTTCGTTGTGGAGACCGCAGAGTACGTCACCACCAAACTAATCCAGTATGCTCAGATTATCGAGCTCCGCAAGCCTGTTAAGCTGGAGAAAATAGGACTGGCGCTCCATAATTTTGGCGGCGAAGGGCAACTCTGGCTTGAACTCCGGCAGGACAACAACATGAAACCGGGAGAGCAAATTGCCACGAGTGACTTTATAAATCTGAACCAGCTCTCCCTGAAACCAGGCTACCGTTGGGTGGATTTCGACTTCAGCCGGGAAAATCCCGAACTCATGCCGGGCAACTTCTGGATAGCCTTGGGATTTACCGGTAGCCCTATCGTTAACTGGTTCTACACCTACGGCAAGCCGGTGGGACCCGTTGAGGGCACGCGCTACAAAGGAGTGTACCAGGCTGACTGGAGCAACGCTCTCAGCTATGAGTTCAATTATCGAGTCATTGGTCTAACTGTGAAATGAGGCAAGACTCCTCATCTGAAATACCCACCATTATTCAGCGCAACAAGAGCTAACCCGGATATTTCATGAATTGCTGTCGCGACACCATCTCATGAATAATGCGAGCTAGCCTATGTGTCGTATCAACCCCGCTGAAGCGGGGCTTTTGTTGGAACCATCCGCCTATAGCGATGTTTACAAGGGACTATTATAATGGAAATTTTGGCTTTAGTAGGTTCACCCCGAAGGCTCGGCAATAGCGAATTGATGGTCAAGGAAATCAGCCGGCGCATTCCCGATCCGCACCGGTTAAAGCTTGTCCGTCTTCCTGAGATGGACATCAGACCATGTCGGGCATGTTACACTTGTTTATTTGATGAGCACACATGTCCTCAGGCTGATGATTTTCCCACAATCCTCGAAGCCCTCCTGCAAGCTGACGGTCTCATTCTGGCCGTCCCGGTCTATCTGCTCGCAGCCAACGCCAGTCTCAAGCAGTTTTTGGATCGCGGTCTCTCTCTATATGGCCATTTTGAGAAGCTCTGGGGGAAACCGGCTGTGGCGGTGGCCATCGCCGGCATTCCCGGCATGGAAGGATACACCAAGCTTTGCCTGGACAGTGCCCTGCGGCTTATGGGTGCCAGACCCCAAGCCAGTGAAGTAGTTTACGGTGCCCTGCCGGGAGAAGTGTTTATGAACCAAGAAAACCTCAATACCGCTGAAAAGCTGGCGAAAGCACTTTTCGGCCCACCTCCAGACTGGCAGAGTGAGCCCTGGCGCTGCCAGGCATGCGGCGGCGACACCTTTCGATTTCTTGGATCAGGGCAGGTTCGCTGCATGACATGCAGCAGTCCAGGTTCGGTGCAGGTCGCCGACGGGCAAGTCTCCTTTGCAATAGATCCTAGCGAGGACCACTTTTTCCTGAGTTTAGAGGGCGCCCTGCGACATCTTCGTTGGCTCCAGGGGATGAAAGAGAGGTTTCTTGCCAAAAAAGGAGAGCTGAAGGCAATCTGCTTGGACTATCTCCATGAGGGCGAGTGGCTGGAGCCGAAACAAAAAAGAAAATAGAGTCCCTGCTAAACCCTAACGTTGCAGACCCACACCGGCAGAAAAAAGGCAACGGAACGCTAAAATTCTTGTTGCAATTTTGTGTCAATTTCTCTAGCCTCAATTGTTAGTGTTTTTTCGTCCGCACAGCCCGGCCTTTGGCCACGAGAACACCGTTGTTCCCCCGATGGAAAAACAACTTTTGTTTTCCAGTATTGCCTCATCTGGCTGTGCAATTTTTGTCCAACCTCAACACAAAGGCGAAGGTATGACCTGACCCAGTTCAAGCATTCGCGAGTAACTGCAAAAGATGAAATCACTTGGCAAACATTTGATCATCGAGTTGTTTCAGTGCGACAGCACCCTCCTGAACGACGTCAAAATCCTTGAACACCACCTGCTGGCAGCAGTCCAACTTTCCGGGGCCACCGTTATCCAACCATTCTTCCACCAATTTTCTCCCCATGGCATCACCGGGGTTGTGGTAGTCGCCGAGTCACATTTCGCTTTGCACACCTGGCCGGAATATGGCTACTGTGCGGTGGATATCTTCACCTGTGGCGATACTGTTAATGGCCACGTGGCGCTCGACTATCTGAAAGAGAACCTTGAAGCCGCCAATGCTTCTGTAATGGAGATAAAACGTGGTGTCCTGGATCTCCCCCAGTCTGAAATAAGACACAAACCCGACCAGGATGCGGCATGACTGACCCCATTTGGTTTACCGAGGATGGCGCCACAAACGTCGTCGTCCACTATCGCTGCCTGCGCTCCGTCTATTCCGGCCGTTCACGCTATGCCAAAATCGACATCGTGGACACCGCGGAATACGGGCGCATGTTATTTTTGGACGGCATAGCCCAATCAGCCGACCAGGACGAGTTTATTTACCACGAAAGCCTCGTTCACCCAGCCATGCTTATCCATCCGAATCCAAGGAGTGTTTGCATTGTCGGGGGCGCTGAAGGAGCAACCATCCGGGAGGTTGCTAAGTATCAAGATGTCAATCGGATTGTAATGGTTGACATTGACGAGGAACTGGTGGATGTCTGCCGGCAACATCTAAGCTCCTGGAGCAAAGGAGCATATGAAGATCCGCGCCTGGAACTCCACATTGGCGACGGCCGGAAATTCCTTGAACAGACAAAAGAGATTTTTGATGTGATTATTGTGGATCTTAATGATCCCACCGAAGATAGCCCGGCAGTATTTCTTTTCACCCGTGAGTTCTATCAACTGGTTAACCGCTGCCTTAGCCGGGACGGGGTCGGTTGTTTCCAGGGGACGGATCTGCAGGCAACGCGACTCACACTCCATGCGAGAATGTATAACACCATCTCCTCTGCATTTAAGTTCGTCGTGTCCTATCCCTACATGATGCCCTCGTTTCATGCAATGCACAGCTTCATTCTGGCTTCCAAAAAACTTGATCCGCGGACCCTGGATCTGGGAGAAAGGTTGCAGAACCGAGACTTGAAACTCCGGTACCTTTCCCCTTCCTTCCTCCAAGCCCTCTTCCACATACCTGGTTACGTGGAGGAGGCCTAT